>CALPMR020000273.1 GCA_943324725.2 Bordetella parapertussis
CATTTCCGGGCACTGGACTCCTACTGGAGCGTGCCGGGTGCCGATGGCACGGCGGAGCACGGACGATGGTGTCCGTCGCCGGGCTCGGCCCTGTTGGCCAGACTGCAGCGGCGCTGCCGGCGCCAGGGCCGCCTGCTGCCGGATGGTCGTCTGCCGTTGATCGCTGAGGACCTGGGCGTGATCACGCCAGGGGTGGAGCATCTGCGGGATCTCTTTCTGCTTCCCGGCATGAAGATTCTGCATTTCGCCTTCGATGGCAACGAGGACAACGCCTATCTCCCCGCCAACTATCAGGGCGAGCGCTGGGTCGTTTACACCGGCACCCACGACAACGCCACCACCGAGGGCTGGTGGCAATCCCTTGACGAGGAGGCTCGCGGCCGCATCGGCAACCTGGTGGGCCATCCGGTGACCTCCCCCAGCTGGCAGTTGCTGGAGCTGGCGCTGGCCTCCAGGGCCGAGCTGGCGGTGGTGCCCCTGCAGGATCTGCTCCATCTCGACGACCGGGCTCGCTTCAACACCCCCGGCACGGTGACGGGCAACTGGAGCTGGCGGTTGCAGGCACCGATCTCAGAGCTGGAAGGGGCGATCCACGGGTATGGCGCCATGGCCGGCCGCTATGGCCGTGGCGTCGGGTAACGGAAGCTGCCCGCCCCGTTCTGAACCTTGATGGCGGGCAGGGGTTGGCCGTTCCAGCGCACCGCTGTCGCGTTGGTCGGGGCTG
This sequence comes from Bordetella parapertussis, assembly GCA_943324725.2. GTDB lineage: Bacteria > Cyanobacteriota > Cyanobacteriia > PCC-6307 > Cyanobiaceae > Cyanobium. Next base: position 725 of record CALPMR020000273.1, read on the forward strand.
GCTCCAGTCGCAGCTGGAAGGGCGGCAACACCGGCAGGCTGAGGGCACCGCTGACCTGGGCGAGGCTGGTGCTGCCGCTCCGCTCACTCTGGAGTTCCACCCGGCTGGGGATGCTCAGGTCCAGGCTCAACTGGCCTGGGGAGTGGTCGGATTCAGGGCCCTGACTCTCCTGGCGCAGTCGGCTGAGGGCCTGGCCCCGGGAGGCCCTTTTCAGTGGCGTGAGATCGGGGTAGGTCGTCAGCAGGCTGCCCTCCTGCCGCGGTTGGCTGTCACGGCTGGCCTCGAGGGGGGCGATCGGCGTGGTGCTGAACAGCCCCTGGCGGGCGAGTTGCCGTTGCTGCAGGTTGAGGGCGTAGATCAGGCCCAGGGTCAGCAGGCCGTACAGCAAGGTGCCCTGCCAGGTGGTGAAGACATCGATGGAGCCCGGTGTGAAGCGCAGCAGCAGGTTTCCGGACCGATGGCCCGGCAGGTTGATCGCCTGCGCTGATGGCAGGGCCCCGATCAAGCTGCCGGGGGCCAGTTCCAGGCGATGTTCCAGCAGGGGCAGCATCGTGCGCAGGTAGGCCGGCTCCGGCAGCCGCTCGCGCCAGCCGCGCTCCAGGGCCTCCAGCACCGGCGTGCTGATGCGGGTCTCCTGGGCCAGCTGGCGAAGCCCCAGCCCCCTGCTCTCGCGTGCCTGGCGCAACAGCAGACCGGCGTTCTGGAGGGGATCCTGGGTCAGGGAGGGCTGCCCCCCGACCTTGCCAGGGGAGCTGTGGCGCAGGGCCTGGCGCAGCCGCTGCAGCAGGCGTGGCCTCAGCTGCTGCGGTGCCGCAGGCAGGGGCAAGGGAGGGGGAGCAGGCACGCTCAGGAGCGGTGGATCCGCCCGATGTCGGGAGTGGGGTCATTGTCGTGGACGAGCTCGCCGGCCTGCAGCCGCCGCCAGCGTCCTTCCGGCAGATCCGCCAGGGCGAGGGAGCCAATGGCGATCCGTTGCAGATCCAGGACCGGGTGGCCCAGCAGGCCGGCGGTGCGCCGGATCTGGCGATTGCGCCCCTCTCGCAGCACCAGCTCCAGCAGGGTGGCGTCGCCGTCGTGCTCCAGCACGGACAGCTGCACCGACTGGCTGGCTTCGCCATCGAGGGGCACACCGGCGCGCCACTGGTCCAGCACCGGCCGCTCCGGCCGGCCCCGTACCCAGGTTCGGTAGGTGCGGCTGTGGCCGTAGCGGGGATGGGTCAGCCGCAGGGTCAGGTCGCCGTCGTTGCTGAGCAGCAGGGCGCCGCGGCTGTCGGCATCCAGCCGGCCCACCGGGTGCAACCCCAGGCCGCGCCGCAGTTCGGCGGGCAGCAGATCGAGGACCGTGGTGCGACCGTGGGGGTCATGGCAGGTGCTCAGCACCCCCAGCGGCTTGTTGAGCAGCAGGGTGAGCGCGGCGGCAGGGGGGGCGAGCGACCGGCCATCGATCTCGATGCGGTCCGCGGTGAGATCGGCCTGATCGCCCAGGCCGGCCGGCTGGCCATTGACCCGCACCCGCCCCTGGCGCAGCAGCTCCTCGCCGCGACGTCTGGAGCAGAACCCCGCGGCGGCCATCAGTTTCTGCAGGCGCTCCCTGGCCATCGCCTTCGCTCTTGATACCGCCCCATCCTCCCGCTCAGGGCTGCCGAGCCCCTGGCCGGGTGGCTGCGCCGAGACGCGTTGCCTGGACGTCCATCGCCAAAGCGGGTGCCGCCAACGCGGAGCCAGTCCGCAAACTCATGGTAGCGTTGCGAAACATTATGGTTTCGTAACTAAGAGCGATGCCTTCGATCCCCGTCGCCACGTCCGCTTCGGCCCTGGCTCCCACCGCCGATCTGCTGCGCTCCTACCTGCGGGACATCGGCCGGGTGCCGCTGCTCAGTCATGAGCAGGAGATCACCCTGGGCCGGCAGGTGCAGGAGCTGATGCAGCTCGATGAGCTGCGCGAGGAGCTGAAGCTGCGGGCCGGCGGCGAGGAGCCGGCGGCGGCGGTGCTGGCGGAGGCGGCGGGCCTGAGCCCCCAGCTGCTGCGGCGGCGGCTGCAGGCTGGCCGCCGTGCCAAGGAGCGGATGGTGGCGGCGAACCTGCGGCTGGTGGTGAGCGTGGCCAAGAAGTACACGCGGCGGAACATGGAGCTGCTGGATCTGATCCAGGAGGGCACGATCGGCCTGGTGCGGGGCGTGGAGAAGTTCGATCCGACGCGGGGCTACAAGTTCTCCACCTATGCCTACTGGTGGATCCGCCAGGGGATCACGCGGGCGATCGCCGAGAAGAGCCGCACGATCCGGCTGCCGATCCACATCACCGAAACGCTGAACAAGCTCAAGAAGGGCCAGCGGGAGCTGAGCCAGGAGCTGGGCCGCACGCCCACGGTGAGCGAACTGGCGATTGCGGTGGAGCTGCCGGAGGAGGAGGTGAAGGAGCTGCTCTGTCGCGCCCGCCAGCCGGTGAGCCTGGAGACGAAGGTGGGCGATGGCGAGGACACCGAACTGCTGGATCTGCTGGCCGGCGATGGTGTCCTGCCGTCGGAGATGGTGGATGGCGAATGCCTCAAGGGGGATCTGCGAGCCTTGCTGGAGCAGCTGCCGGAGCTGCAGGGCAAGGTGCTGAAGATGCGCTACGGCATCGACGGCGAGGAGCCGATGAGCCTCACCGGCATCGGTCGCATCCTGGGCATCAGCCGCGATCGGGTGCGCAACCTGGAGCGCGATGGCCTGGCCGGCCTGCGCCGCGTCAGTGATGCCGTCGAGGCCTATGTGGTCGTCTGACGGTTCTCAGCCTGATGGGGCACGCCTCGGCCTGGCGGCACTTCGGCTTAGCCCCATCAGGCTGCGAACCTTGACTGGGGTCGAGAGCTTTGGGCCTCCCCCGGTTTTGAGGACAGGTCAACAAGGGTCAAGCCATGACCTCCAGACTGTCCTTCAATGACCAATGCCACCA
>CALPMR020000274.1 GCA_943324725.2 Bordetella parapertussis
CAAGCTTCAGTATGGCGTTCGCGATTGACGGCTCCTCACGAGACAAGAGCAGCAGAGGATCCCTCGTCCTCTCGGCGGCGTCTGGGGGAACGCTGAGGGCAGGGGCCCGATGCGATCGGCTCCGTTGATCGGCCCCTGCGACTACCAGGTGGTGCTCCAGGAGTCCCCCTGGGCAGTCAGCGAGGCCCGGCAGTGGTGTCGTTGATGGCCTGGCGAAGAGCTGGGATCTGCAGATGCTGCCATCGGTGGCTGTGCCGATCGGATCGGCCGTTGGACTGGCGGCGGCTCCTGCCTCCTGGCTGAGCTTGGTTATGGCTTTGCTTGGGGCGATTCGGTGGCAACGATATCCCGGTGGCAGCTGCACCCCGATCGTCACCGGCTTGCCCACCGTGCCGAAGTAGGACGCTGAGCTTTATGGCGGCAGTCTGAAGCGGTACCGCAGGCAACTGCCCCTGATGAGCCCTGGGTCCGGAGATCCCCTGGTGGGCCTGGCCGGCCCCGACGCACGGATGCTGCATGAACGCCCCTAACTTGCTGTGGCAATCGGCGTCCCGTCGAGTAACCCAGTCATTCAGCAGCTTCATTGATTTCCACTGTCTCCCTGCCCGCCTGCGCCCAGGCGCTTCCCTCCCCGTCTTCCACCAGCTTCCCCACCAAGGCGGAACTGCTGGCCTGCATGCCTCGTGAGTTGCTCAGGATTCATCCGGCCAAAGCCTGGGGCAGCCTGGCCCTGTCGCTCAGCCTGTCTCTGGTGGCCTACGGCCTGGGCACCCAGATTCCCCTGACAGCGATCGCCGCCCCGCTCTGGTTGCTCTACGCCGTGATCACGGGCACCGTTGCCACCGGTTGCTGGGTTCTGGCCCATGAGTGCGGTCACGGCGCCTTCCATCCCAATCGTCGGGTCGAAGCCGCGGTGGGATTCGTGTTGCACAGCCTGCTGCTGGTGCCCTACTTCGCCTGGCAGCGCAGCCATGCGGTGCACCACGCCAACTGCAACCATCTGGAAGCTGGTGAAACCCATGTGCCGCCGCGCTCAGAATCAGCCGCGGGCCAGTCGGTGGCGGCCCTGAGCGGCTGGCTGGGGACCAGGCTGTATGGCATCCAGTCGTTGTTCACCCATCTGGTGCTGGGTTGGCCCCTGTATCTGCTGATCGGTGTGGCCGGCGGTGAGGACTACGGCGCTCCCACCTCCCACTTCTGGAGCGGTGCGCCTTTTCGCAACGGCAGTCGGGCGCTGTTCCCGGACTCCTGCAGCCGCCCGATGCTGCTCTCCAATCTCGGGGTGCTGGCGATGCTGCTGGCCCTGGCGCTGGCCTCCGTTCAGTTCTCCCTGCTGCGGGTTCTGCTCGTCTATGGCTTGCCCTATCTGGTGATCAATGCCTGGCTGGTGGCCTACACCTGGATGCAGCACACCGACACCAACATCCCCCATTTCTGCTCCGCAGACTGGACCTGGGCGAAGGGAGCCCTGCAAACGGTGGATCGTCCCTACGGGCCGTTGTTGAACCTGTTGCACCACGGCATCGGTTCCACCCATGTCTGCCATCACATCAATCCACGCATTCCGCACTACAACGCCTGGCGCGCCACCACCTTGCTGAAGCAGCGTTTCCCCGATCTGGTGCGCTACGACCCCACTCCCATCCATCGGGCCCTGTGGCGGGTGGCCAGCCGCTGTGCGGTGGTGCGCCAGGAAACCGCCGGCGGCGGCTTTTTCTACCAGCCCCAGAAGCTGAACGGTCACTGAGGCTGGAGCGGCTCGGCTCCGGGGCGGAAGGCCGGTTCAGGCCCATCGTCTTTGATCCTCACGCCAAGGTGCAGCTGTCAGCTTGAACAGCTCTTTCCGGCGGGATGTCGCCGTGGCAGACGTCTGCTGGAGCCCTGAGCCAGTGACGAAAGTTGCTGAACCGTCCCGGGAGATGATCGGGGTTCGCCAGCCCTGGCCGCCCAGCACCGACGCCAGCCCATGTCCGACCGCCGTCAGCGCATCCACGACCTGGTCCTGGCTCTGCTGGCCCAGCAGTCTGATCTCGAGCTGCTCGATGGCGATGCCACCGGGCCTGGGGCGCTCTCCGGTCTCTCCGCCCGGGATCCGGCCAGCTGGCTGGAGCGCAACCGGCGGGTGGTGCAGCGCTATCAGGCCCTGGTGCGCTCCGCTCTCACCCTTGATGCGCTGGTCGATCAGGAAGTCGGCCCTGATTGAGCCGTCTGCGCCCCAGCGATTCTGACAAGCTGGCCCGAACAGATTGCGGCGTCGATGCCCCCGTTCGGCTTTTCTTCCCTCGCTTCCCGCCTGATGGGGGGTGCTCAGTCCCCCAATCCCCAGCTCCCCTGCAGCTGGCAGCGCCCCTTCGGCCTCGGTTGGGAGAAGCCCTACACGGTGCGCTACGCCAGCAATCTCGATGACGGTCCGAACCACGGTGCGCCCCTGGGGGGCTTCGGCGCCGGCTGCATCGGCCGCGGCCCCGATGGCCGCTTCAACCTCTGGCATCTCGATGGCGGCGAGCACTGGTTCGGCGAGATCCCCGATTGCCAATTCGCTCTGTATGAAAGCGATGGCAGCTCCAGCCGCGCCCATGCCCTGGCGGTGCAGCCCGCGGCCGACGCCTCCCGGCCCGAGGCCGGCGAGCCGCTGTCAGCATGGAGCTGGTATCCCGCCAGTGACGCCCAGCACACCACCGGCACCTACGCGGCCCGCTACCCGCTCAGCAGCACCGACTACACGGGGGTGTTTCAGGCGGCGGTGCGCTGCGAGGCCTTCAGTCCGATTCTTCCCGGCGACTACCAGCGCACCAGCTATCCGCTGGCGGTGTTCGTCTGGAGCTTGCACAACCCCACCGATCAGCCGCTCACCGTCTCGCTGCTGCTGAGCTGGCGCAACACGATCGGCTGGTTCACCAACACCGACCCCACAGCAGCTGTCCAGTTCCGCGATGACGGCAGCCCGGAGCACAACTATGTGCCGGCGATCGGCCGCAGCCAGGGCCAGCGCAACCGGCAGGTGGTGGGCAGCGGCCTCAAGGGCCTCGTGCTGGAGGGCGAGCGCGGCGAGCCCTTGGCCGAAGGCCAGGGGCAGTGGTGTCTGGCGCTGCCCGATGAGGCCGCATTGGGCCGGCCTGGGGTGGAAATCTTCCGCTGCAGCCGCTGGGATGGCGCCGGCGATGGCGCCGAGATCTGGACGCCGTTCGCCGCCTCAGGCGCGATTCCCGAGAGCAACAACGACCGCCGCAGCGGCGACCACGAGAGTGCCAGCGCCGCCCTGGCGGTGCGCCTCACCCTGGCGCCGGGCCAGAGCCTGGAGCTGCCGGTGGTGATCGCCTGGGATCTGCCGGTCACCAGCTTCGCCACCGGCACCCGCAGCCTGCGGCGCTACACCGATTTCTTTGGCAGCAGCGGCGACAACGCCGTCGCCATCGCCGCCGAGGCCCTGCGGGACTGGCGTTCCTGGCGCACGGCGATCGAGGCCTGGCAGGCGCCGGTGCTGCAGCGCACCGACGTGCCTGAAGCGCTGCGCATGGCCCTGCTCAACGAGCTCTACGACCTGGCCAGTGGCGGCAGCCTCTGGACCGCCGCCAGTGCCAACGATCCGGTGGGCCGCTTCGGGGTGCTCGAGTGCCTCGATTACGCCTGGTACGAGAG
>CALPMR020000275.1 GCA_943324725.2 Bordetella parapertussis
ACATCGGTGCTCTACGGCGCTGGTGCGAATCAGAGCGCCAGCAGCAACCTCGCCCTCACCCGCTACAACAACCAGACCTATCTGGCCTATCAGGGCGGCACCAGCGACACTCCCAGCAACGCGATTTACCTCACCACCGCCAGCGATACTGTCGCCAACGATGGCTCACACATCTGGAATCTGCTCGATACGCCAAGTGGCATCAACCCCGTGCTGAAAAGGGGTGTGGGCCTGACCAGCAGCAGCCAGGGCCTGGTGCTCACCTACACCGACAACAGCCAACCTCAAGAAGTAGCTGTGCAGTTCAGCGCTGGCGGTGGCAAGGGATGGCGGGCCCTGAACGACGGTGCGGCCCTCTCCTCCAACCTCGGCTACACCCCCCTGATCACAGCCGATACCCAGAATCCGCTGCTGATTGCCGGCATGGGCCCCGATCCCAAAAATCCGCCGACCAACGTGCAGCTCAATGCGTTGGATGTCCAGGTCCTCAGCAGGGCCCAGACCGGATCAAGTCTCAGCTCCATCAGCGATATCAACGGCGACGGTTATGACGATCTGGCGATCAGTGCCAACAATGTGGCCTATGCGCCCTCGGGCAACTTTGGCAGCAGTGATGCTCAACTCACCACCGGCGTGCGGCTGGTGCTGGGTGCGGCAACCGCCACGGCGTTCAGCAACGCGAATGACCCCAATGCCAGCAAGCAGACGGTTCAGATCGCCGATCTCTACAGCCAGCCGGGCACCACTGGAACGGCCTCCTCAGACACGCCGTTGGCATCCCTGACCGGGCCCTCCCGCCTCACGCTTAGTGGCAGCCAGGCTGGCAAGGTTGTGCAGATCACCAGCACAGAATCGGGGCCAAGCCTGAGCGATGCCAGCCTCAGCGCCAGTGCCAGCGACCCCAACAGCCTCAAGCAGCTGTTTGCCGGCGCCAGCGTCAATCGGACGTCGATCCCCACCTCGTCTACGGCCCAAGGCACAGGCACTCCATCTCTGCAGACCCTGGGTGGTTTCGGCGATCTCAATGGTGACGGCTACGTTGATTACCTAGCCCCTGGTGGCATCAAGAACGTCTACAGCGGCGATGGCGCCATCGTCTACGACGTCTGGAGCATCCGGGCGGCGGGTGATGTGAATGGCAATGGCGTCGATGATGTGCTGGTGACCCTGAGTCCGGCGGAAACCAAGGGCCAGTGGCTGCAGACGGCGCTGCTGGATGGGGCGATTTTTGCCGTGCAGAACAATCAATTCAGCTTGGCCAAAGCCGATGGATCAGTCCAGAACGGCTGGACATCGGCCGGGCTCAAGGCACCGCTGGCCCCCTATCAGTACGCCTATAGCGACGGCACACCTCCGGGGCTCCAGCAATGGGTGCAGCCGATCCTTAACTACCAACCTGGCAACCAGCTGACGTCCCTATCGACTGGCACACAAACAACGATCGACTCCTTGAATAGCGCTTACATCGGAGCCCTTGCTTCCGCCGTTGACAGTGATGGGACAGTCTACATTGCTGCTCAGGTAAATAACACTGTAGGCCAGTTGTTCTACGGACCGCCCAATGCATCTGCCAATACGTGGACTGTTGTCGGTACCCCGAACGGGGGCCTACCTAAAAGCGTTGCCATCTACGACGGCTCCATCTTCATCCTCGAGGAGGGCATTGCGGGGGCGCTCACGATTCAGAGTGCATCTTTGGAGAGCGACCTCTCCGCTGCCAGCAGCTGGAGTAGCTACACACCTTCCGGAGTCACCGGATTCACCAGCCAAATTGTTAACGAAGGAGATCGGCTGGCGCTCTACTACGTGAACTCATCTGGCTCCAACAAGAACCTTGTCAGCGCAACATTTGCCACAAGCACTCCTGCTTCAAGCCTGGGTGCCAAGGCTCCGGTCACCAGCTCCTCCTGGGGCGGAACCCTAGGGCCTGCAGGGTTCAGCGGGGCTCCGGTTCTGATCAATGTGGCCACAAACGGCAGCAGCAATGAATCTGGAATGAATGCGGGGACCACTCTCGCCGCCACACGCTTCCAGGGCAAGACAATCCTGGCTTATTATTCTTCACCATACAACAGCAGCAACAGCACCCTCTATGTTGCTGAATCGAATTCCCATGAGCCTGGCTCGTCATTCACCTCCAATGCCACGAGCCTGGGCGTCTGGAACAGCCAGGTCGTCCCGCAGTTACAGCTGACAGCGAGCGCAAGTCAGCTCTATCTCTATCAAGCTGGGGAATCGGTAAGCATTGCAACGGCAGGCGCATTTGACGACTGGTCCAATGCTGTGACCTGGAGCACCAAGACTCTTGGTACTGCCTATGTTTCGCAGTCGCAGTTTTATCTGGCTGCCAATACGCCTCCGCCGAAAAATCAGTACTTAACCACAAGCCTCTACACGGCACCTGCCACGATCGCGCAATCGTCGCCCCAGCAGATCTCCCTCGCCGGCTATTCCATCGATGGCAACATCGACATCAACGGCGATGGCTTCAAGGACACGCTGGTCTCGGATCCAACAGATCCCGCCAAGAGCGTCGACAACCAGTACGCCCTGTTCGGCGGCGATTATCTCAACATCGCCTCCCAGGTGGGCACCCCAGGCAACGATGTGATCGTGGGCACTCCCATAGCCGATGTGATCTACACGATCCAGGGATCCGATCGGGTGAGCAGCCAGGGCGGGGCTGATGTGATCTACACCGCTGCCGGTGATGATCTGATCTCAATTGTCGACAACGCCTTCATCCGCATCGATGCCGGCTCCGGCTTTGATCTGCTGGCGCTGGAGGGCAAGGCGAATCAGTCGTATGACTTCCGCCTCAATGTGGCCGCGCCCGAGTACTTCGCCGGCACCAAGCTGCGCGACATCGAACTGATCGGCTCCCAGGACTACGGCGCTAATACCTTGCGCTTCGATGCGGCGGCCGTTAATGCCATCAATCCTGATCGCATCCTGTTCCTGACGCTCGATGCGGTGGACACGGTCGTGCTCACCAGCGAGTTCCAGCGCAACAGCGCCTTTGACACCACCTACGGCGGTTCGCTCTGGAATGCCTATGCCGCCGGCGTGGCGACCACCCCAGCCGATTCCAGCCCCACCTTGGTGTATGTGCTCAATCCCAAAGGAGCCTCAGACAGCGACTGGCTGAACGCCCATGTGTTGTGCCTCGACACACCGGCTGAGGCATTCGCCGCCAGCCTTCAGGCCAGTACACCGATGGCCGCAGCGGGGCCAGGCACGGAGGTGCCCGTCGCGGCCGTCAGGAGCAATCAGGGCACCACGACATCCTTCGGCATGGGTTTGGCGGTGACCGCCTACTCCACAACGTCCAGCAGTGCCTCGGCACGCTTCTCGATCCACCGCGATGACGCTTCCAAGTTTCAGGTGGTGACCTATACCACCAGCCCAGAGAATGCTTCGGCCAAAGCAGGCGTGTATTACAGCGTTGCGGCTGGCCAGATAGTGTTCAAGCCTGGCGAGACTGACAAAGACATTCTGATCGCTTTGAATCCGGACAGTCTCGAAGACAGCAGGAAAAGTTCGCTCTCCCTGGCAGTCGTAGAGCGACCCTTCTCTGATCAGAAGGAAGTCCATGTCCTGATCCAGTCGCTCAAGGATGCGCTCAGCGGTCG
>CALPMR020000276.1 GCA_943324725.2 Bordetella parapertussis
ATCCGCCGCACCGAAGCCGAACTGGCCAGCGTGCGCCAGCGGATCGCTGCGGGCGAGAAGGAACTCAAGGGTCTCGAGGGCAACGTGATCGCCCTGCGCCGCGGCGACGTGGTGATCGCCAGTGGCCAGCCCCTGGCCACCGCCAAGGTGAAACTCGACAAATCCAGCCAGGCCCAGCCGGTGATCGAGGCCCTGCTGCAGCAGGCCAACCTGACGGCTTTCCAACGGCTGCTGCCCGATCAGAAGCCGGACCGCCAGATCCTGCTGGTGCCTCGCAATGACATCGAACGGCTCAAGACCCTGCTGGCCAAGCCCGGCACCTGGGTGGTGAGCATCCGCTCGGCGTCCAACGTGCTGCGAGGTGAGCAACGGGTGCTGGCCTTCCCGGATCTGCGGCCCAATCGCCAGGTGGTGCGCAAGGGCGAGGTGCTCTCCCGCACCACGCTCGAAGGCGATGCCAGGGGAGCGGAGGTGGTGCGCAGCCGGCTGAATCTGCTGCTGGCCGCCGCCTTTGCCCGAGCCCAGCGTCAGGGCACCCTGGTGGACGGCCTCCAGTTCGACGTCAACGACTTCAACGAGCTGGGCCGGGCTCTGGCGGATCGCCCGGCCGGCCAGGAGGCCACCCTGGAGGCCACGGCCCGTGGCAACGCCGATACTCCTGATCCGATCGTTGTCGATCTGCACTGGCTGAGCTCGGGCAAGGGCAGTGATCAACGCCGCGAACGGCAGCCATGAGCCCCGCCCTCCGAACGCCGGGCCCGGGGCCGCTCGCCGGCCTCGATCCGGGCCGCAGCAAATGCGGCCTGGTGCTCACCGATCCGGAGCGCCGACAGATCGTCACCGCCGCCGTGCTGCCTCCTGCACAAACCCTGGAGCTGCTGGCCTCCTGGCAAGGCGGCGCCGGCCTGGCCGCGGTGGTGCTGGGCAACGGCACCGGCTCGAGCTTCTGGCAGCAACGGCTGGAACCGGGCCTGCTGGTCCTGCCGGTGGAGGAATGGGGCAGCACCCTGGCCGCCAGGGAGCGCTACTGGCAGTTGCACCCGGCCCGGGGCTGGCGTCGCCTGCTGCCGGAGGGTCTGCGCCAGCCCCCCCGGGACTGGGACGATGTGGTGGCCCAGCTGCTGCTGGAGCGCTGGCTGGGCCACCCTCTGAGTCGCCCGCAGCCCCTGGTCGAGCCTCAGAAGCTGGCGCGCACCGTGAAGGCGTAGTCGCCGCCGGGCTCCAGCTGGTAATCGGCCTGGAGCAGAAAGCGCAGCAGGGCGTCCTGGATCAGGGCCCGTCCCAGGGAGGGCTCGACGCTCAGTTCACCGCGATCAAAGGCCCAGCGGAAGCTCCACTGGAAGCCACCGGCGCTCACCTCCCCCTCCAGCAGGCAGGGACTGAAGCTCTGGCGCAGCACCCGCAGCCTGGCCGTGGTGGTGGGGAGACGGCTCATGCTCCTGAGGATGCCGCCGCGCCGGCCCGGAAACTGTTCAGCCGGTTACCGGCCCGCTCCAGGCCGGACCGGCGGATCAGATCAATCCCTGCCTCCACCTCCACCAACACGGCCTCCAGCAGGGGTCTCTCCTCGGCTGAAAAGCGGCCCAGCACATGGGACACCGTCCGCTCGCGGCGCTCCTGGGGGTTGTCAGCGGGGGCACCGATGCCGATGCGCAGCCGGGGGAAGTCCTGGGTGCCGAGGTGCTGGATGGTGCTGCGCAGCCCGTTATGGCCGCCGGCGCTGCCCGAGGCCCGCAGGCGCAGCCGGCCCAGGGGCAGGTCCATGTCATCGACCAGCACCAGCATCTGGCCGGGGCTGAGGCGGTACCAGTCGAGGGCGGAGCGAATCGAGCGGCCGCTCTCGTTCATGTAGGTCTGGGGCATCAGCAGGCGCAGGCGCTGCTCACCACTGCCGATCTCGGCGAGCTGGCCCTGCAGGCGGGATTGCTGGCGGAAGCAGGAACCCGACGCCGACGCCAGGCGCTCCAGCACCATGAAACCGACGTTGTGCCGGGTATCGGCGTAGCGATCACCGGGGTTGCCGAGACCGACGAGCAGTTGCAGATCCACGCGGCGTTGAGCGAGCCCTTCAGGCGACCGTTTCGACAGGCTGGGCGCTGAGCTCAGCGGCTGGAGCAACCTCAGGGCCGCCGACTGGAGCCGTAGCCAACGGCGCCGTGGCACTCGAAGCCAGGCCAGCCTCGGCATCAGCCGTAGCCAGGACAGCTTCCAGGGCAGCGGGGCTGATGGTGGCAGAGGCACTGGCGAGGTTGGTGTCAACCGGGTTGGCTGCCACCGCAGTGGCGACGGCCGGATCAGCAAAGGCCCTGGGGTCCACAGCCGAACCAGCTGCGAGGGCCGACGCCTCGGTGGGGGCTGTAGCCGCCTCGCCGACGGCGATGGCACTGCGGAACTCCTGCTCGAACTCCTGAGAAGCCGACTGAAAACCCCGGAGCGTGCGCCCCAGGGTCTTGCCGAGCTCAGGCAGGCGCTTGGGCCCGAAGACCAACAGGCCGATGGCGGCGATCACCGCCATCTCGGGAAGTCCGATGCCGAAGATGTTCATGGGGGGTGCGGGGCGGAAAGCGCCGAGGGATCAGCCGCCGAGGGATCAGCCGAAACCGTTCCAGTTGACGGTGATGCCCTCAAGCAGCAGGGACTTGTTGTACAGCTGCAGGATCACCAGCAGGAAGACCAGGAACAGGGCCATGAAAATTCCCATCACCGGCGTGGTGCCCCAGCCGGGGACCACCTTGCCGTATTCGGAATTCAGTGGACGCAGGATGTCTCCCAGGCGGGTGCGTTGAGCCATGGCAGATCGGTGCTCTCGAGCCGAAGATCGTTCTGGCTACTGTAAGGGCCTTGCAGGCCGCACCGAGGCGGGCTGTCGAGAGTTGTGACGCAGCCTCCCCTGCTCACCCCGGCCACCTCGCGTCCCGCTCCCGTTCTCCCCCATGGATCCCTCCACCAGCGGCTCCCCCGCCCTCTCCGTTGCGATCGCCGTTCTGACGGTGCTGCTGGCCCTGACCGGCTTCGGGGTTTACACCGCCTTCGGCCCTCCCTCCAAGCAGCTCACCGATCCCTTCGACGACCACGAGGATTGAAAAGGCAGCCAGCCCGACCTGGTGCCGCGGCCACTTGACCGTGTGAGTCGGTCCTGCCGAAGCACTGGATTCTTGCCGAAGCACGGGTTGTTGCCGAAGCACTGGTTGTTGTTGTGGTTTGCCCCTGGGTGGTTCGCCCCTGGCCCAGGCCAGCTGAGGCGGTTCGGGGGAATCCATCCAGAGAACCTCTGAGAACACCCTCACAACTGGAGAGGCGTTCGACGGAGCTGCCGCTCGGCGCCAGTACTGAAGATGCCGCGGACGGCGTTGCTCAGAGCTGGCTCGGACGCGTTCCCAGCCAGCCGTGTCAAGTCAGGCCAACGCTGGACAAGCTCTTCCTTGCGGAACCGGGCGACTCGGCTCCCTTGACACCCAGGGGGTGGAGGCCGTCAACGGCGATTTTCAGGGCTTGCCGCGCCGCCGCCGAGCTGGCCTGCGGCGGCGGACCGCCGCCGTGCAAACCACGCCGGGTGCGAGGGCTGGAGGCTCAAGCCGGAGCCGGCCGGCGGCGAATGCGCCAGAAGGCCAGCTGCCAGGGTC
>CALPMR020000277.1 GCA_943324725.2 Bordetella parapertussis
CGATGGCATCCGCTTCGATTACGTCAGGGGCTTCTTCCGCCGCAGCGAGGGTGATCCCGGCATCACCACCTTGATCGCCAACCTCCGCCGCCGCCTGGAGGCCAGTGGCCGCCCGAACTTTCCCCTGCTGCTCGAGAATCTGCCCGATGCTCGCTATCAGGCGATTGATGAGGTCAACCGCATCGGTGCCAGCGGCACCTGGTTCGATCCGCTGCTGTTCGAGGCCTTTGAAGCCGGTTGCAGCGGCCAGCTGCGCGCCTCCTATCTGCGCGCCCTCGATGCCGGCCGCGATTTTGGCGAGGGCTGTGGTCCGGTGATCTATGTCGAGAACCACGACCACGGCACCCTGGTGAACAAGATCGGCGGCGATCGGCCCGGGGTGGAGCGCAGCCAGCACTGGTATCGCGCCCAGCCCCACCTGATTGCCCTGTTCACCGCCTGCGGCGCCGTGATGCTGCACAACGGCCAGGAGTTTGGCGAGGAGCGCTATCTGCCGGAGGCGGGCAGCGACCGGGTGCGGCCCCGGCCCCTGCAGTGGCAGTTCCGCGACGATGCCGCCGGCAAGGCGCTGCTGGCGCTGCACCGCCGGCTGATCCGCTTGCGCCACGATCATCCCGGGCTCACCTCCAGCCATTTCCATCCCCGCGGCGTGGCGGCCGAGGCTCAGCAGTTCGATCGCGATGGCTACGGCATCGACGCCGCCCGTCAGCTGCTGATCGTGCATCGCTGGGGCACGGCCCGCGACGGCGGCAGCGAGCGCTTCGTGGTGGTGATCAACTTCGCGGCCAAGCCCCAGTGGCTGGATGTGCCCTTCCCGTTCGATGGCCTCTGGACCGACCTGCTCTCCGGTTCAGTGGTGACGGCGACGGACTTCTGGTGCCGGCAGGAGCTGATCGACAGCCACTACGGGCGCGTGTTTCACGCCCGCGGCTGAGGCTCCAGCACCGCCACACAGCGTCCGCAGAGGCTGGGGTGCGCCAGATAGCGGCCGATGTCGGTTTCGAAGTGCCAGCAGCGCTCGCACTTCTGGCCCTCGGCCTTGGCGATGCGCACCGTGAGTCCCGCCTCGCTGGCTTCGGCCAGCACCTGGGTCGGCGCCTCGCCGCCGCTCTGCAGGGCCGACACCAGCAGCCAGTCGGCCAGGTTGTCCACCTGCGGCTGGGGGCTGGCCTGGAGCAGCTCCAGGGCCTCAGTCAGCAGGAGGGCCTCGTCGTCTGTGCCGCTGCCGATCTCCAGTTGCACCTGGGCTTCCAGGGAAGAGCCGATCGTGCCCTCGCTGCGGCAGCGCTCCAGCTGACGGTTGACCTGGGCGCGCAGGTCCAGAATCCGCTGCATCGGTGCCAGCAGTTCGGCTGCCGCCCACTCCAGCGGCGCCGTCGGCCAGCCTCGCTCGAACACCGAGGCCTCTGCCACCGGATAGGGCAGGTTCTGCCAGATGTCCTCGGCCATGTGGCACAGCACCGGCGCGATCAGTCCAGCCAGGCGCTCCACCACCAGATGCAGCACGGTCTGACAGCTGCGGCGGCGGAATTCGCTGGCGCCACTGACATAGAGACGGTCCTTGGCGATGTCGAGGTAGACGTTGGAGAGATCGACGACGCAGAAGTTCTGCAGCGCCTGGAAGAAGCGGTAGAACTCGAAGCGCTCGAAATCGGCGCTCACCTCCTCGATCAGGCTGGCGGTGCGCTGCAGCATCCAGCGATCCAGCAAGGGCAGCGCGGCGATCGGCACCGCATCGGTGGCCGGGTTGAAATCGTGCAGGTTGCCGAGCAGATAGCGGGCCGTGTTGCGCACCTTGCGGTAAACATCCGCCAGCTGTTTGACGATGCCGGGCCCCAGGGGCACATCGGCGGAGTAGTCCACCGAGCTCACCCACAGCCGCAAGACATCGGCGCCGTAGGCCGGCTCCTGCTTCTCGTTCTTGCCCCCCTCCACCAGCACCGCCGGATCGACGACATTGCCGAGCGACTTACTCATCTTGCGGCCCTTCTCATCGAGGGTGAAGCCGTGGGTGAGCACCGTGCGATAAGGCGCCGTGCCGTTCACCGCCACCGAGGTGAGCAGGCTGCTCTGGAACCAGCCGCGGTGCTGGTCGGAGCCCTCCAGATAGAGATCGGCCGGATAGTTGAGGCTGGCCGGCGCGGCAGCTTCGGCCGCTGTCAACGCCCCGTCGGCAGCGGCTGGGCCGGCGGCAGCGCCCCCCTTGTCCAGTCCGCCCAGCACCCCCGCCCAGGAGGAGCCGGAGTCGAACCAGACATCCATCGTGTCGCTGCCCTTGCGCCAGTGCGCCGCCTCGGCCGCGTGGGAAGGGGGCAGCAGCTCGGCCTCGTCCTTTTCCCACCAGATGTCGGAGCCGTGCTCGGCGATCAGGGCCTGGATGTGGGCCAGGCTCTCGGCATTGAGCAGCACCTCGCCGGTTTCGCGGTGATAGAAGACCGGAATCGGCACGCCCCAGGTGCGCTGGCGGGAGATGCACCAGTCGCCCCGGTCGCGCACCATCGCCTCGATGCGGTTGCGACCGCTGGCTGGCAGCCAGGCCACGGCATCGATCGCCGCCAGAGCCTGGTCGCGGAAGCCCGCCACCGAGGCGAACCACTGCTCGGTGGCCCGGAAGATGGTCGGTTTCTTGGTGCGCCAGTCGTAGGGGTAGCGGTGCTCATAGCGCGCTTCGGCCAGCAGCACGCCGGCATCGCGCAGGGCGGTGATGATCGCCGGATTGGCATCCTTGAGCACGTTCAGGCCGGCGAACGGGCCCGCCTCGTCGGTGAGCGTGCCGGCCTCATCCACCGGACAGAGCACCGGCAGGCCGTACTGGCGGCCGGTGTTGAAGTCGTCGACGCCGTGGCCAGGGGCCGTGTGCACCAGGCCCGTGCCCGTTTCGGTGGTGATGTAGTCGCCGCCGAGCACCACCGGGCTGGTGCGCTCCAGCAGCGGATGCCGGTAGCTGATGCCCTCCAGTTCGGCTCCCTTCACCGTCAGCAGCGGTTCCAGCGGCCGATCCAGGCTGGTCTGCAGGCTCTCGACCAGATCGGTGGCCACCACCAGATAGCGCGGCGCTGCCTCCGGGGCGCTGCCGTCGCGGCAGATGGCGTAATCCAGGGCCCCATTCACCGACACCGCCAGGTTGGCCGGCAACGTCCAGGGGGTGGTGGTCCAGATGGCGACGAACAGCTGCTCGCGATGGCCGCTGTCGGTGGGGCCTTCGATGCCGAAGGGCCGCAGCTGGCCGGCCAGGCTCGAAGGCAGCGACACCACCGGAAACGCCACATAGACGCTGGGGGACGTGTGGCCGTCGGGATACTCCAGTTCCGCCTCGGCCAGGGCCGTGCGCGAGCTGGGGCTCCAGTGCACCGGCTTCAGCCCGCGGTAGATGTGGCCGGCCAGCACCATCTGGCCAAACACGCCGATCTGGGCGGCCTCATAGGGCTTCTGCAGGGTGAGATAGGGGGAATCCCAGTCGGCCCAGATGCCCCAGCGCTGGAAGCCGGCCTTCTGCAACTCCACCTGTTCAAGCGCATAGGCATGGGCCTTCTGGCGCAGGCTGATCGGCGTCAGCGCCCGGCGCTCCTCGCTGCTCAGACCCTGCA
>CALPMR020000278.1 GCA_943324725.2 Bordetella parapertussis
CGTGACATGGACCTGCGTGGCGTCGGCCTGGAGGGGGCCGAGCGGCAGGCCTTCAACGCCACCAGCCAGGAACTGGCGGAGCTCTCCACCAGCTTCGGCAACCGCCTGCTCGATGCCACCAACAGCTGGACGCTGCGGCTCACGGAGCCGGCGGACATTGAAGGCCTGCCCCTGAGCCTGCGCGAGCAGCTGGCCCAGGCCGCCCGTCAGGCCGACCCTGCCGATGCGGAGGCCACGGCGGAATCCGGTCCCTGGCTGCTGGGCCTCGACTACCCCCGCTTCGGGCCGTTCATGCAGTACAGCCGCCGCCGTGATCTGCGCGAGCGGCTGTACAGGGCCCAGGTGAGCCGCGCCTCCGGGGAGGCCACCGTTCTGCAGGACCAGCCCGGCCAGGAGCAGCCCAGTCATGAGCAGATCAAGAATGGCGACAGCAACTGGCCGGTGATCGAGCGGATCCTCAGCCTGCGGCTGCAGCAGGCCCGGCGGCTGGGCTATGCCAACTGGGCGGAGCTGAGCCTGGCGTCCAAGATGGCGGACTCGATCGACGCGGTGGAACGGCTGCTGGAGGATCTGCGCGCCGCCGCCTACCCGATGGCGGTGCAGGAGCTGGACGATCTGCGCACCTGTGCCGCGCGCCAGGGGGCGCCGGAAGCGACGGATCTGCAGCCCTGGGATGTGAGTTTCTGGGCCGATCACCGGCGACGCGAGCGCTTCGATCTCGACAGCGAGGCGCTGCGGCCCTGGTTCCCGCTGCCGCGGGTGCTCGATGGGCTGTTTGCCCTCTGCGATCGCCTCTTCGGTCTTGCGATCACCGCCGCCGATGGCGAGGCGCCGATCTGGCATCCGGATGTGCGTTTCTTCCGCGTCCATGATCGGGACGATGGCCGGCCGATCGCCGCGTTCTATCTCGATCCCTACAGCCGGCCGGGCAGCAAGCGGGGCGGGGCCTGGATGGATGAGTGCCTCAGCCTCTCCCATTCCGCCGATGGCCACTCGGTTCTGCCCGTGGCCTATCTGATCTGCAATCAGAGCCCGCCGGTGGGCGACACCCCCAGCCTGATGACCTTCCAGGACGTGGAAACCCTCTTCCATGAGTTCGGCCACGGCCTGCACCACATGCTCACCACCGTCGAGCGGCCCCAGGCCGCCGGCATCAACAATGTGGAGTGGGATGCGGTGGAACTTCCCAGCCAGTTCATGGAGAACTGGTGCTACGACCAGGCCACCCTGCTGGCCATGGCCCGCCACTGGCAGAGCGGCGAACCGCTGCCCGAGGGCGAATACGAGAAGCTGCTCGCCGCCCGCACCTTCATGGGCGGTGCCGCCACCCTGCGGCAGGTGCACTTCTCACTGACGGATCTGCGCCTGCACAGCCGCTGGACCCCCGACTGCGGCCAGAGCCCCGAACAGCTGCGCCGCCAGATCGCCACCACCACCACGGTGCTCGAGCCGCTTGAAAACGATGCCCTGCTCTGCTCCTTCGGCCACATCTTCGCCGGTGGCTATGCCGCTGGGTATTACTCCTACAAGTGGGCTGAGGTGCTCAGCGCCGATGCCTTCAGTGCCTTTGAAGATGGGGGCCTCGACAATGAGGAGGCGATCCGCGCCACCGGCCGCCGCTTCCGCGCGACCGTCCTGAGCCAGGGCGGCAGTCGCCATCCAGGCGAGCTGTTCGAGCACTTCCGCGGCCGGCCCCCATCCCCGCAGGCCCTGATCCGTCACACCGGCCTGGTGGCGAGCTGAGGCCTCTGCGGCGGTTCGGTGCCCCCTGCCCTGCAGCCGGGGGTGCCGGTCAAGGCCGCAGCAACTCGGCCAGCAGGGGCTTGAGAGCCTGGGGCGCCGTCAGCAGGCGATCGTGGCGCAACACCGGCAGCAGCTGGCGGCGTCCCACCGGCAACACCCCCTGCCAGCCGGGGAAAACCGTCAGATCGGTGGGGCTGTAGAAGCTGCAGCAATCGATGCGCCCTAAGGGATCGAGATCGGCATCGAGACGCTGCAGCAGCGGACTGCCGGGCTTCATATCGGCGATGCCGGCCAACCACAGCCGCGGCCAGGGCAAGGCGGTGAGGGTGCCCTGATGGGGGCTGGCCACGCTGATGTAGCGACGGGTACGGGGCGCACCGCCCAGCAACTGAATCCAGCTGCGGGCGATCAAGCCCCCCATCGAGAACCCCAGCAGATCGATCGGCTGATCGGCCCCGTACGCCGTCCGGATCGCCTCATCAAGCCGCTGGGCCAGATCGAGCAGGGGGGTGGAGCCCAGGCCATGGGGCAGATGGGGCAGCAGCAGCGGCTCACGGCGATGGTCCAGCTCCCGCAGCAACGGCCGGAACACCCTGGGCGTGTCCCAGAGGCCGTGGATCAGCACCAGCGGAATCGCTTCAGCCATGGCGGCGTGGAACGACGGCAGGGGCAGCGAGGCTCACAACGGCAGGGAGCGATGGCTGAAGCGGCGCTCACCCCTGGCGTAGTCGGCGGCGATGTGGCCCTCGCCGCGCAGGCGGTAGCGGTACGTGATCAGCCCCTCCAGCCCCACCGGCCCCCGCGGCGGCAGGGTCTGGGTGCTGATGCCCACTTCAGCGCCGAAGCCGTAGCGGAAGCCATCGGCGAAGCGGGTGGAGCAGTTGAGATACACCCCGGCACTGTCCACCACCGCCAGGAAGCGATCGGCGGCCACCGGGTCGGTGGTGACGATGGCGTCGGTGTGGCGGGAGCCGTAGGCGGCGATGTGCTCCAGCGCCTGCTCCAGATCCTCGACGACCCGCACACTCAAGATCAGGTCGGAGTACTCCGTGCGCCAATCCTGCTCCTGGGCGGCCAGGGGCACCCCGAGGGCGCAGGCGGCCGCATCGCCGCGCAGCTCGACGCCGGCGGCAAGGAAAGCCTCGATCGCTACGGGCAGAAAATGCGGCGCGATCGCGCCATGCACCAGCAGCGTCTCGATGGCGTTGCAGGCGGCCGGATACTGGATTTTGCTGTCGAGGGCCAGGCGCAGGGCCTGGTCGGGATCAGCGGCCTGATCGACATAGAGATGGCAGATGCCATCGGCGTGACCCAGCACCGGAATGCGGGTGTTGTCCTGGATGAAGCGCACCAGATCGTTGGAGCCGCGCGGAATGATCAGATCCACCAGGCCATCGAGCTTCAGCAGCCCCAGGCTCTCCTGACGGCTGGTGAGCAGGGCCAGGGCCCGGGGATCGACGCTGGTGGTCGCCAGCCCCCGATGCAGGGCCGCCAGGATCGCTTCGCAGCTGTGGATCGCCTCCCGTCCCCCCTTGAGCAGGGCGCCGTTGCCGGAGCGGATCGCCAGCGAGGCGATCTGCATCACCGCATCGGGTCGGGCTTCGAAGATCACCCCCAGCACCCCGAGCGGCACGGTGATCCGCTCCAGCACCAGCCCTTGGTCGAGCTCGGTGTGGAGTTGGCGCCGGCCGAGGGGATCGGCCAGGGCCGCCACCTGCCGCACTCCAGCGATCGCCGCGGCCAGCTTGGTGGAATCGAGCCGGAGCCGGGCCACCAGCGCCGGCGCCAGGCCATCGGCCCCAGCCGCCTCGAGATCGCGCTGATTGGCGGCCAGGATCGCAGC
>CALPMR020000279.1 GCA_943324725.2 Bordetella parapertussis
GAAGCAGCGGGTGGCCCTAGGCCGGGCGATCGCCCGTCAGCCGGCGGTGTTCCTGATGGATGAACCGCTCAGCAACCTCGACGCCAAGCTGCGCACCGGCACCCGCGCCCAGATCGTCGAACTGCAGCGGCGCCTCGGCACCACCACCCTCTATGTGACCCACGACCAGGTGGAGGCGATGACGATGAGTCATCGCATCGCCGTGCTCAATGGCGGCCATCTGCAGCAGCTGGGCACGCCGCTGGAGCTCTATCAGTGGCCCTCGAATCTGTTTGTGGCCCAGTTCATCGGCAGCCCACCGATGAACCTGCTGCCGGTGCAGGTGTGTGCGCCGGGCCAGTTGCTGGTGGGTGGCCAGCGCTTCCTGCTCGAGGGACCGCTGGAGGCCGTCAGCGCCAGCCGGGTGGGCCAGACCCTCACCGGTGGCCTGCGGCCCGAACACCTCAAGCTGGCCCCCGCCGCCAACCGCAACCTGGCGGCCGAGGTCTGTCATGTCGAAGCCCTAGGCAATGAACAACTGGTGACCTGCCGGCTGCTGGAGGGCAGTCACCTGGTGCTGCTGCGGGCCAGCCCTGACCAGCCGGTGAGCGTGGGCCAGAGCGTGCATCTGGCTGTGGAGGCGGCCGGCTGGCGGCTATTTGATGGGGCCGGTGAGGCGCTGGCGCTGCCGCCGGCCCCGAAGGAGCGAGCCGCCGTGCAGCTGCCGGTGCTGGGGTGAGTGGCCCATGCCATCCCTTCCGACCAGCCGATCAGGGCGTGGCTGTCGCGGCAGATCGGCCCAGTGCCCACCGCCCAGCAGATCAAAACCTGGGGGTCGAGCAGGATCACGGCAGCGCGGCCGATTTTTTTTCAGCAGGCTCCTCAGCAGCAGCCATCGTTCAGCCATGGAACCACCCGCAGCCAACCCCTTCCCTGATCTCGCCGGCCTGCGCCGCGAGTACGGCCGCCTGGGCCTGCGGCGCCAGGATCTCGATGCCGATCCGGTGGCCCAGTTCCGCCTCTGGCTCGGCGAGGCCACGGCGGCGGCGCTGAGCGAACCCAACGCCATGGTGCTGGCCACCAGCGATGGCCGCCGCTGCAGTTCCCGCACCGTGCTGCTCAAGGCCTTTGATGGTCGCGGCTTGGTGTTCTTCACCAACCACGGCAGCCGCAAGGCCAGCGACATCGCCGCCAATGCCCAGGTGAGCCTGCTGTTCCCCTGGTACGGGCTCGAGCGCCAGATAGGGGTCATCGGCACGGCCGCCCGGATCAGCGCCGCCGAATCGCTGGCCTACTTCGCCTCCCGGCCCCATGGCAGCCGCCTTGGCGCCTGGGTGTCGCAGCAGAGTGCGGTGATCAGCTCCCGCCAGCTGCTGGAACTGGAATGGGAGCGGATGCGGCGGCGCTTCGCCGATGGCGAGATCCCCCTGCCGTCGTTCTGGGGTGGTTACCGGGTTGAGCCCAGCGAGTTCGAGTTCTGGCAGGGCCGGCCGAATCGGCTGCACGATCGCTTTCGCTACAGCCGCGCCGACCCCCAGGCGCCGTGGCAGATCGAGCGGCTGGCGCCATAGGCGTGCGGGCGCGGCGACAGCCTGTGATCTCGCCATCGGAGCTGAATGGTTTGCCTCGCCGCCATCTGGGCTTCAGAACAGCTCCGGGCCCATCGGCGCCCATCCCTTGCCCCTGCTCTAGCCGAAGGCTGTGATGATCTTCTGCGAAGCAGTAGGCCCAGGTGAACGCCGTGTTCGATCAGGCCCAGATCCAGATCAACCGCGACCGCACCTGCCGTCCCTGCAGCGATCACACGAGTCTTCGTGCAGCCTGCTCGCCGACCTGCAAGGCACCGCAGCGCCAAATGCCTGGCCCCGGCGCTCGGCTGGGGCCGCCGGCCCGGATGCGGGCAGCACATGGCTCCCAACGTTCTGACCCTGCGGAGCTCTGCTCCTACGATGCCGTCATCAGATAACGGCATCAGCATGCGCACGATTGTGGACCTGCCGGAGGCGGAGCGCGCCCAGCTTGATGCCCTTTGCCGCCAGCGCGGGCTGTCGCGGGCGGAGGCGCTGCGCCAGGCGCTGCGGCTGTGGCTGGATCAGCAGAAACCCAGCCACGGCGAGGTCTTCGGCCTGTGGCGAGATCGCTCGGAAGGGTCGCTGGAGCTACAGGTGGCGCTGCGGCAGGAGTGGGGTTAGCCCTGATGCTGCTGCTCGACACCAACATCCTGATCGATGTGCTGCGCGGCGAAGTCGTCGCCCTGGCCTGGCTGGAGCAGCAACAGCGGCCGCAGATCAGTGTGATCAGCTGGATCGAGGTGCTGGTGGGCTGCCGCGAGGGCGAAACCGGCCGCGTGGAGGCCTGGCTGAACACCTTTCCCCGCCTGCCGATCGATGACGCCATCGCCCTGGAAACGGTGCGGCTCCGGCAGCGTTATGGCCTGAAGATTCCGGACGCGATCATTCTCGCCACCGCCCGCTGCGCCGATCTGACCCTGGCCACCCGCAACAGTCGCGATTTCCCGCTGGCGCTGGGCGGTGTGTTGCATCCTTACGCGCTCTGAGGGCGGGCCCGCCTGCAGGACCAGCGGCCGATCCAGCCGGATGGGTCCTGATCAGAGCTGAATCAGCGGTAGACCTCGCGCCGATGCCCAATGCGGACCACCTGCACCACCAGCATCCGATCGAACACCTCATACACGATGCGGTAATCCCCCACACGCACCCTGTAGACACCTGCTTCTCCCTGGAGGGCAACGCAGCTGGGGGGACGGGGATTCTCGGCCAGCAGATCAATCGCCGCGCGAATGCGTTGCTGATCGCGCCGTTGCAGGTTGGCCAGGGAGCGCACAGCACGGCGGGCCAGGCGAACCTCATAGCGCTGCGGTGGCTGTTCAGAATCTGAGGTCACACCAGGCCAAGGTCAACCTTGACCTGCTCCCACGGCACGCTGTCGTCGTCTTCGCGAGCCAGGGCCAGAGCTGCGCGGTCACTGGCCTCATCGGCTGCAGCCACCAGGCGCTCGAATGCCCCATGCTCCAGCACCACCGCCACCGGCCGGCCGTGACGGGTGAGCACGATCGGCTCACCGCTGCGCTGGGTGGTTTCAATCACTTCCGCAAGGTTTTCACGGGCCTGACTGACGGCAATTTCTCCCATGCTTCCCCAGGCTTTGTACAAATCGTACAGCCGCTCCTCGGGAATGCCGACGCTCGCCTGGTGGTCCCCTACGGACTGCGCGGGGGCTTTCTGGAGGGGGGAGGCGACCGGACCTGGGTTTCCACAGAGCCTGATCAGCGATCAGTCGATTCGGGCGGCTCCAGAGCGAGGACGCCCTTCGTCATGCCCGTTCGATCGTTGACGCCATCGCTGCTGCGCTGGCCTGAGCCGGAGCAGGTGCTGAACCAGGTGCGCCTCTGGGCGGCGATCGCCTCAACATCGGATGCGTGTCTGTCATACAAGTTGGCATGCATCTCGTAAACTTCCTTGCATCACGTCTGTGGCGTTCCATGAGTGCCGTAAGCCTCCGACTTCCAGATCACCTGGAGCAACAGCTCAGTGAGGAAGCGCGACTCAGTGGCCAACCGCGCTCCCAGCTGC
>CALPMR020000280.1 GCA_943324725.2 Bordetella parapertussis
CAGCTGGGTTTGAAACAGCACGAGCCGCGATCGCGCTGGGATGGTGATTTCATCGCTGAGGCGAGAATCCAATTTGCCTCGCAACATCTGTATCGCTGTAGCATCTCCGGGGCCGGTATTCCATGGTCTCGGGCCCAGGGGCTTGACGCCCATCAGATTGTTGGCCAGAGAGGGCGCTTCAAAGCTGTTGCGTACGGCTCCACTGCTGAAGCGGATGTGAACCGGCATCACCCCCGGATTGATCAGAATCGCCGCCAGGGTGAGCTCGCTGCGGCGTTGCGAAGCCGAGATAGATCCCCGATCTGGTGGAAAGTATTTGTGATGCAGGTGCATGCCGAATTCACCATTGAAGGTGTAAAGGGCATTGCGTAGCGGTGCCCCTGACTCGGCTGCATAGGCCACGCCTGGAGCTGTGTTGATCAAGATGCCAGGCCCTTCCACCTCTTCCGGCTGGTTGGAGTGCAACACGGGCACGCTGTTGAACTGTCCGTTCAGCGGGCGGGCACTCTGGCCGGCCATCAGGGCGACGTAGGCATGGGCGACGGAATGGCTGAGAACCATGGGTCCACCAATCAGCACGCCCAGCAGAGGCGCAAGCCATCGAGTGGGTCGGACCACGCGCAAACTGGGAAAGGGCGACGGGACGGGGGAGGGGCGCTGATCCGCTCCATCCTGCCGGAGCTGCTGGAACCGGCCGATAGCGATGCTGATCATGCCTGCTCCCCCCCTCCCCTGGGGCTCATGGAGGACGACTCCCCACCGGGCCACCGGGGTGGCTAGAACTCAGGGCCCTATTCTCGCTTGCGATGTTCCCCCCGATCGGCTGCTGCAGCGGCCTTGACGACGGTGATGGGTACCGCCGCCGTCATCAGCAGCGCAAGCTCCAGATGCTCACCTTCTGGCGCGATGGCGCCGAGCGCCAACTGGCGGCCCTGAATGCGGCGATCAGCACCCTGGAGCAGCAGATCCAGCGGAACAGGCCAGAGTCTCAGACCTGAGGGCCGAGCGATCCAGCTGGCTGCGCAGCTGGGCCAGTCCCCGGTGCAGCAGCCGCTGGATCGTCATCGGACTGACCTGCATCTGCTGGGCAAGCCGCCTGTAGCTCCAGCCGGCCAGCACCACCTGACGCACCACCTGACGCTGGCGGGGCTCCAGCTGGGCCAACAGCACCTCGACGGGCGCAATTGCGGCCTCCTCCGGACTGAGGGCCTTGCTGGGGTCGGCCACCCCTTCCAGCAGCTCTCCCTCCAGCGGTACCATGCGATTCAGCTGCCGTTGCTGAGCCAGCCGCTGCCACTGTTGCTCGCTCAAGCCGAGCCGCTGGCGCACCAAGGCCTCCCTGCCGCCCTGATCGAGGCCTGGGGCTGCGGCCTGCAGCAACTTCTGAATGCGCTCCTGCAGCTCGACCTGGCGCCGGGGCAGGCGCACCGCCGGGGCGCAATCCCGCAGGTAGTGAAGAATGGCGCCGCGAATATGGGGTCGGGCAAAGGCGGAGAAGGGCGTCTCCAGTTCCTGGCGGTAGAGCTCGGCGGCCCGAATCAGCCCCAGCAGGCCCACCTGCAGGAGATCATCGCTGGATTCACGGCTGCAGCTGGCGTAGTGCAGGGCAATGGGACGAACGAGAGCGCGATAGAGCTCGACCCGGTGATTGCGCTGGTCGATGGCGCTCGCCTGACGACCTGAGGACTTGGACACGATGAACAGAAGAATCGATGTAAGGCAGAGGCGCCGTTGAGCGTCACCCCTCCTTCCAGAGAGCCCCTAGTCATCGACACAACGCAACCGTGGAACCACGGAATGGTCCGCCGCCACGGCCTGAAGCAGGGCCCAGGGTCCCTGGCTGGCCAGCCAGGTCCGATCTGAGGAGGCGGTGCACAGCAGGTAGCCGGCAAAGCCGAGTCCATTGATGCTGAAGCCCGCCTGGTGCTCCCGCACTCGTCGCACCGTCAGAAACCAGTGATCGTTGAACACCAGGTTGTAAGCATGCGCTGGGGAGAGGATCTCGCCCGGCTGGCCCAGGCCGAGATCCAGGCAATGGCGCTGATAGAGCTCGGCCAGCTCATCGGCGCCGCCGGGGTGGTGGCGGCGACTGAGGCGATACGCCCAGGGCCAGGGCGGCGCCTCACCAGCCAGCTGGGCCTCGAGCCTGGCGGCGATCGGACAGCTGGCTTCCCCCTGATGTCGGGGCAGCAACTGCAGATGGCGATGCGGCTGGCTGGCTCCGGCCGTGGCGCTGCTGTTGAAGAACCACAGCCCCCCCGTATCGGCCGCCACCGTGGCCACGGCATCCCAGTCCTGCTGAACCAACCAGCCGCTCTGGGGCTGCCATTGCTGGGTGATCACCAGCAGATGGGCGCACTGCACCGGGAACTTGTTGAGCAGCAACACGTGGCCACTGGACAGCAGCGCCACCTGCAGGGGGCGATCCCAGGGCAGAAATGGATTCGGCTTCGGCCCGCCGGCCGCCAGATGCCGGGGCGGCCGGGAGAGCAGCTGGCGCAACACGAAGGGTTCGATGCCTGGAGGCTGCAGCAGCTCGGTGTCGAGCGGAATCAGGGCGCCGCTGCTCCGGGCCCGCTCCGAGACGGCCAGGGCCTGCTGCCAGAAGTGCTCAGCGCGCACCAGCCTGGAGGCGAGCCAGGGAGGCGCCCTGGTAATAATGGCCCAGGATCTGGTTGTAGCGCAGGCCCTGCAGCGCCAGGTCCTGGGCGCCGTTCTGGCTCATGCTGGCACCGAGATGGCCATGGGCCTCATCGACGATCTGCTGGGTGGCGGCGTAGAGGCTTTCGACGATGCCCCCCTGATAACTGAGAATCACCCCGGCCGTGCTGGCGGTGGCCTGGCGGGTGGGCCCACTGACGCTGCTGAGACCATCGTAGTTCTGCCAGCGGGTGGTATCGCCGAGATGCCACTGGGCATCGGCGGGACGGGCCATGTGGGCCATGGCGTAGGAGCGGGCCGCCACGGCCTGGGCCCTGAGGGCCTCGATGTTCCAGCCGCTCGGCATTTCACCACCCACCACCGAGCTGATGTAGCTCTCCAGTGAAAGATGGTTCACCACCTGCACACCGCCGCCACCGCGCAGCAGCCGGAAGCGGCCGTCGTAGGCACGGCCATCGGCCAGCAAGTGATCACCCGGACCTGTCTGCAGCCAGAGTTCCGCCGCGCTGGCCAGCAGCGAATCCAGGGCGGGTGCCTGCTCGGCACCACCGCGTTGCAGCACCCGGCCGGATCGATCGCTGAGGCTCCAGGGGCCGCTGGCTCCCAGCCTGGGCTGGGCCGATAGCTTCAGCAACGCCACACGGATCTCCAGCGCCAGCGCCGGCCCGGCTTCCGGTTCGGCCAGGCTGCGTCCATCCGCCTGCGGCGCGATGGCGCGTTCGGCCCGGATCGAGCTGGCCGCCAGAGCCCGATCGCGATCGGGGCGAGGGGCCTGGGGGGCGCTGCGCACGGGCTCACCGGGCTGGGCGATCAGGGCATCGAGCAGAGCCTGATCCGGCGTGGCCGGCCGCAGCAGAGCCTGGGCCGCAAAGCCGGCACCCAGGGCAACAAGGACCAGGGGCGCCGAGA
>CALPMR020000281.1 GCA_943324725.2 Bordetella parapertussis
GAACCATGGCCCGCAAAGCTGCCGCCCGGGTAGCCGGCGACGCAGCCGTAGCGCTCCACCAGGTTGCTCAGGGCCTGATAGGCCCAGTCGCTGGGCCGGACGTCGCTGAATTGGGCGACGCTGGTCACCTGGTTCCGGGCGGATGGGCCTGCGTGGGCATCGCTGTAGTGCCCCATCCCCGTGAGGTTGAGCTCGGCGGCTCCGGCTGAGGCCGCTCCCAGTGCAGAAGGCAGCAACGGCAACACCATGCCGAACAACACAGGAATCACCGCAGGGCCCCTGCAACACGTAGGCACCGACATCGGCTGAAACATTTCATCTATGCTCCAGTAGGGTTGGACGGGATGGAGAAGAAAACGGAAAGTTTTTCGCATGCATCCGTAGATCTGAAGTGGCAGCAAAGACGACAATCGAGACAAAACCTTTCACTATAAACCATTACGTCGAGCCCTTTCAGCGACGACATCGTCCGATCCGGATGCGCTGACGAATCCCGCCTTTCCAACAATGGAAACTTTTCCGATCGTGCCGGATGGGGCCGCGTCAGGTTCTGCTGCCCAGCGGCTATGTGGTGCCGGCCAGGCATCGTTCAGGACAACGAACAAGTGCTGTCTGTACGGCGAAGCGCTGATGCGCCTTGTGGTGGAGATCCAGGCATTGCCCGGCGCCCCTCAGGGCCAGGCGATGAAGTGCACGGGTTCGTAGCGGGCCATCGTGATGCGCCAGGCGCGGCTCACCAGGGCCTCCAGGCTTGCCAGCAGGGCCTCGGTGTCGCCAGTGGCGATCCAGCGGGCCTTGAGGATCGGTAGTTGTTCACTCATCACCTCCAGCGGTAACTCGACCAGCAGCAGGCTGGGATCGCCGGCTGCGCGTCGCAATGGCAGCTCGTCACTGCCCTGCCAGAGCCGTAGCAACAACTCCAGCGCCAGGCTGCGGCCATCGTCGCCGGGATCCGGGGCCTCAGTGGCGGCGGCCGACATGGACTTGCCTGCCAGTGGCAGCGCCCGCTTGCCCCCCTTCTCCACCAGGGCCAGAGCAACGAGATAGGGAGCGTCGGCCATTGAGCTGAAGCGGCAGCCTCCACCTTGAAGGATCGCCTCGCTGGATTGACGGCGAAGCCGCCGTTGTCAGCGGTTCAGCCGCTGCATCTGCCAGGTGACAAAGGTGCCGACCGGGCTCCAGAGCAGATAGGGCAGCAACAGCAGCCAGATCGCCGGGCCGTACGGAGAGACCGCCCCGGTCAGGGCCAGGCCCCAGACCCAGCCGCCAAAGCCGATGGCCGTGCCGGGTCGCAACGAGCGGCTGCGGCAGATCACCAGGGTGTAGCTCTGCACCAACACCAACAGCACCAGATAGGCGCCCATCAGGGGCCAGCTGCGGCTGGCGAACCAACAGAGCAGTGCTGAGGCGTAGAAACAGGCGTAGATGGCGATCCAGATCAGCGGAATCACCGCCTCAAACACCAGCCAGGCGGGTCGCCGCAGCCGCAGAAACCAGGCGAAATCCTCGCGAGTCGGATTGAGCCCGAAGGCCACGGCCAGCATCACCACCAGGATCAACAGGGCAGCCATGGCGGAGCGGCACAGACCATCTCAGCCT
The DNA here is from genome assembly GCA_943324725.2 of Bordetella parapertussis. Classification (GTDB taxonomy): domain Bacteria; phylum Cyanobacteriota; class Cyanobacteriia; order PCC-6307; family Cyanobiaceae; genus Cyanobium. Next base: position 1,600 of record CALPMR020000281.1, read on the forward strand.
GGCAGGTCAGCCAGAATGTGGAAGTCGGGACTCTGCGCTTGTCTTTCAGGGCCCCACCACTCAGGCCATGGCGCCAATCGGCTCAGGCCATCGCCTTGCGCCTCAGACGATCGCCAGATTGGAGAGAGTGCCGCTGAAGCCTGTGATGTCGATCAAGCCATCGGCTGTGGCTGAGAAGCCGGCGGTCTTGTCATTGAGTGCCAGGAACGTCTGGCTGCCGTAACTGAAGGCCACAGCCTTGAAGGCTCCGAATGTGCTGGTGGTGAGCACGGCACTGATGCCTGACGCCGTCAGGTTGGTGACGGCGGTGGCCAGCTTGGTGACACCACCGGCGGCGATCGCGGTGGGTCCATCGATCCGGTCCACGACGCCGTCACCACTGTCGAGATCGAGATCGGTGATGCGGTCATAGTTGGCGGCGCTATTGGATTTACTCAGCTGCAGGCTGGAATCGCTGAGCATGGTGTAGATGAAGGTGTCGATCCCGCCTTCGCCCGTCAGGACATCGCGGCCAGCTCCGCCGCTGATTGCATCATTGCCGCCATTGCCATGGATCGTGTCAACGCCACCGTTGCCCAAGAGGCTGTCGCCAAAGGCGCTGCCCAGCAGGCTGTTGGCACCGTTATTGCCTTTGATGCTGAGGGCATTCAACACCTCTGAGGCGTCGAGACTGAGACTTGTGCTGCCCGTGGTCGTCGCGGGTCCGGTGCTGCCCGTGCCGATCACGGCCTCCTCCAGGCCCGTGTCGCCAGCGAACAGATGCAGGCTCTGATTGGCGGTGGTGGAGGTGAATCTCACTTGATCGCTGCCGCTGCTGCCGCTGTCCTTGAACTCGGCAACGGCATGGTCTGCCGAACCGGCCACGATGTAGATGTCGGCGCCATCGCCGCCGTTGATCGAATCGTTGCCCGCTTTGCCATCGAGACTGTTGGCTGCCGTGTTGCCATAGATCGTGTTGGCCAGGCCATTGCCGTTGCCGGTGATCGCCGTACCCGTCAAGACCAGATTGGTGTAAGAGGTGGCAGGTAGGGTGAGGCCGTTATTCCCAAGGCTTGTGACATTAGCCGCTGATTGATAGGTCTCTACCACTCGATTGGCGAAGGTCAGCAGTGGATTACCGGCCTGGTCGGTGATCAGTCCAGCGTTGGCATTGCCTGAAGTGGCGCTGTAGCTCAACTTCACGGCTGAGGTACTGGTGGGACTACTGCCGCTGAAGTTGAGCGTCACCGTATTGGTGACCGTGTTGAGGCTGATGGTCTTGGCACTGGCGGCCGTTGCAGTGCCGATTGCCCGCTTGAAGTTCGCGGCCACGAGATTGGTTCCCTTGATCGCTTCGGAGAAGCTGAGAGTCACGCTGTTGCCGGAGACGATCATCCCCGTCACCGTCGGCGCTGTGCTGTCGAAGGCTGCGATCGGGCTGGCCGAGGCGGCGGACGCCACCGATTCCGATCTGCCGTAGCCATCGGTGTAACTGGCGACGACCCGGATGTAGTGATTGACATCGCCCGCCGCTAATTGGTACGAGGCACCCGTTGCCAGCATGCTGTAGGTGCCGTTGGCACTGGTGGCCCCCTGCCAGGCGTAGGTGATGGCACCGAGACCATCGGCATCCGCGAGGCTGTTGGCAGCGCTGAGGATCTGGCCCTGCTTGAGCGTGCCAGCCAGGCTGACGCCGCCGGTCGGCTGATCGTTGACGTTGGCGATCAACTGGCCAGCACTGCTGAACTCGCTGCTGCCGCCGAGGCTGTCGCTGCTGGTGGCCACCACTCGTACGGTTTTGCCGACGTAGCTCTGATCGTCGGGGATCGACAGGCTGGCGTCGCTCTGGCCGAGCAGATCGCTCCAGCTGGCGCCGGCTTGCTCTTGCCAGCGATAGCTGCTGGTCGTGGTTCCGTCGGCATCGACGACATTGCTGAGCAAGGCGATCAGCTGCC
>CALPMR020000282.1 GCA_943324725.2 Bordetella parapertussis
GGCCCAGGCGCTGCTGGCGGGCCTGGTGGTGGTGTGGTTCACCTTCCTGCCGTCCTTTGTGTTCATCCTGGCCGGCGGCCCGTTCGTGGAGGCCAGCCGCGAAGATCTGCGGCTGGGGCCGCCGCTGACGGCGATCACCGCCGCCGTGGTGGGGGGGATCGCCAGCCTGGCGCTGCTGTTCGCCGGGCCGGCGCTGTGGCCTGGCGGCAGCCTCGATCCGGCAGCGCTGGCGATCCTGGCGGCCAGCCTGTTGCTGTTGCTGCGCTGGCACTGGGGGGTGTTGCGCTTGATCGGTGCGGCCGCTCTGGTGGGGGTGGCCAAGCTGCTGGTGGGCTGAAGGGCGGCGCTGCGCTCACCTGGTCTGGTCTGGTCTAGGTTGAGAGCTTTCCTGCATTCTGCGCGAGATGGCAGCTCCAGCGGCCACGGGCGGCGGTGGTCGTCGCACGGTCAACATGCTCGAGGCCAAGACCCACCTCTCGCGCCTGGTGGAGGCCATCGAAAGCGGTGAGGCCACCGAGGTGGTGATCGCCCGCAACGGCCGGCCGGTGGCGCGGCTCACCGCCCTGCAGGGGGCTGCGCGGCCGCGGCGTCTGGGGGTGGCCCGCGGCCAGTTCACGGTTCCGGAGTCGATCGATGTCGCCAATCCGTTGATCGCCGAGCTGTTTGAGCAGGCCTGATGCGGCTGCTGCTCGACACCCATACTTTTCTCTGGGCGATCAGCGATGACCCCAGGCTGGGCCCCCGCAGCCGCGCTCTGATCACCACCGAGGCCAGCAGCGTGCTGATCAGCCATGTCTCGCTCTGGGAGATCACCATCAAGCACGCCCTGGCCCGCAGTGAGATGCCGCTCTCGGCCGCCCAGGCGATCCCGTGGGCTGAGGAGTGCGGCTTCGAGCTCCTCCCCCTCGATCTCCCCCATCTGCTGACGCTCGAGCAGCTCCCCCTCCATCACCGCGATCCGTTTGACCGCCTGCTCGTGGCCCAGTCGATCAGTGAATCGCTGCTGCTGGTCAGCGCCGATGCGGCGTTTCACGCCTATGGCGGCCCGCTGCAGGATGCCCGCCGCTGAGGGTGGGCTGGCGCGCCCGGCGTCCACAGTGCTTCAGCCCCAGTCAGAAGGGCCATGGCGGCCGACGTGAAGGGGCTGGAGCATCGGCTCAGCCACCGGAGGAGATGGGGGGCTTCATCGCGATACAAGCAAGCGCGACGGGTCACCAGTTGTCGATTGTGACGCGGCCAACCCACAGGGGCGATCGGCGCGGGTGTTGATCGTTCGGCCGGCTCAACGGATGCAGCGATCCACGGCCCGCAGGATGGGCTCGAACGCTCGGGACAGGGCCCGGAAGAACAGGGTGAGCAGCAGGGACACCAGGATGACGCGCAGTATGTCGATGATCAGAGCGGTGAGGCGAGCCCATGGCGAGCGTGCAGGAGATTCGCCGGCGGCTGCGCGGCCAACGGATCGAAACCTTGCGCAGCAGCATCGAGCCCCTGCTGGCCGGAAAGGTTGGAGCCGAGGTGTGGCTGTTCGGCTCCCTGGCCCGTGGCGACTTGGATGCCCGCTCGGATGTGGATCTGCTGGCGGTGGCGCCGGATCAGAGCATCGCGGACCAGCTGGCTGAGGCCCTGCTGGGAACCGGCCTGGCCGACGACGTGATCGGCCTCAGCCAGGGCCGCTGGCAGGAGCGTCAGCGGGGCGACGATCCCTGGTGGCGCGGCATCAGCCGCGATGCGATCCCTCTGCAGCCGCAACAGACGCCATGACAGGTCGCCTGCACGGCTGGCTACGTCAGCCCCACAGCAACCTGCCCCACCCGCTGACGCTCGAGCAGCTGCTGCTCAGCGCCGATGCGGATCTTCGCGAGGCAGGTATAGTCCACGTATAGCCGCCGCCCGTTGCATGCAGACGCGAGTCCAGAAGTGGGGAAACAGCCTTGGCGTCAGGATCCCGCGTGGATTGGCCGAGGAGATTGGTCTGGGGGCAGGAGCCGAGGTGAGCCTGGCCGCCAGAGATGGTGAGCTGGTTGTGAAGCCGGCGCTGGCTCATCGTCTCCATCTGGATGATCTGCTGGCTGCGGTCACCGCTGACAATCTCCATTCGCCTGTTGATACCGGAGAGCCTGTTGGCCTGGAGATTTTTTAATGCGATCCGCCTATATTCCTGACCGAGGTGATCTGGTCTGGCTGGAGTTCACACCACAGTCTGGCAGTGAACAAGCTGGCAGGCGTCCGGCTCTGGTTGTATCGCCAAAGTCTTACAATGGAAAAGTCGGGCTGGCGCTTTTCTGTCCAGTCACGTCCCGCGTCAAGGGATATCCCTTTGAGGTCATTTTACCTGAAGGTGGCGGCGTTACAGGTGTTGTTCTTGCCGATCAGCTGAAAAGTCTTGACTGGCGAGCCAGGAAGGCGACATTGATCGAGCATGCCTCGACGGAGTTGTTGATCATGGTTATGGCAAGGTTGTTGCCTCTGATTGATCTTGACAACCCTGCCAGGCGCTGACATAGGCATTCACCGGCTCATTGAGTGTCTCTACTCCTCGTTGGCTCAGGGCCCCTGGTACTCGAAGGGATTGAACAGGTCCACGTCGAAATTGCCGAAGTCCCTGACGTTGCGCGTGACCACAGTGAGCCCATGCACCAAGGCGATTGCCGCAATCATGGCGTCTTCGTAGAGCGTGTCGGATCGGCGGTGCATCAGCCGGGCCCAGCATCGAAAGGCCCGGCCATCCATCGGCAGGATGGTGCTGCTCTGGCTCAGCTGATCGAGCCAGGATTCGATGGCGCTGGCCTTGCCCCCATCCTGTTCGCATGTGAGTTCAATGCCGGCCTGGATTTCGCCCAGGCTCACCGAGGCGAGATTCAGGTTGGCGTTATCGACGGATTGGAGCCAGGCGAGCACGGCGCCATGGGGCCTGGGCTTGCGCAGCTCGGAGATGACGTTGGTGTCCAGCAGAAACGTCATGGGATCACAGGTCAATCACGGCTCGCCGCCGCGCCTGGTCGCGCTCTGGCACCAGCATTTCCGTCCGCGCCTCCGGGGCCAGCAGCAACGCCTTGAGGGAGGGACGTGCACTTGCCTGCACCCGTCGCCATTCCTCAATCGGCACCAGCACGGCTGTTTCGATGCCGCGACGCGACACCAGCTGAGGCCCCTCCCGCTGACAGGCATCGAGCAGTTCACTGAAGCGCGCCTTGGCGTGCTGCACGGGCCAGACCTCCATCGCTGATGTCCTGCACTGACTAGTCCGGTGACTAGTCTAGAGCCCGGGTGGGCTCCCCCCTGCTGCTCGAGTGCGGCGACGAGGCTGCCCCCACCGGCTTCAGCGCCGGAAATTCAGCGCCGGAAATACAGCAGCGCCACCACCAGTCCCACGATCACCACCAGGGCGCGCAGGGCACCTGGATCGATGCGCCCGGCCAGGCGACCGCCGAGGGCACCACCGACCAGGGCCCCGCCGGCCATCACGATCACCGCCGGCCACGACAACTGGCCCGAGTACAGAAACAGCGCTGCCGCC
>CALPMR020000283.1 GCA_943324725.2 Bordetella parapertussis
AGCGAAGCTCTCGCCTGCAACCGTTCCAGGCCCGGTGCATCAATCAGCAGCGTGCCGCAACACTCGCGATCCAGCGGCGCCGGGGCGGAGTCCGGGGCGCCGCCTTCGCGCTGATAGAGAGGGCCCAGGTCCCGGCAAGCGAACCGGGAGCACCAGGACGCCCGGTGGCTCGCCGCATCGGAGAACAACCAGTAGGGCGTACCAGGAGCGAATTGGCGGGGATCGATCGCCCGGGGGTTGTCGCGGTACTGATCGAGACCGTCATCGAGCAGTTCCAGCCGGGGCACCCAGAGCAACAGCAGGCGCAGGGCGCGGCCGGCACCGCGCCGATGGGCGATCGCCAGCTCCCGCACCAGCCCGAACCGCGCCAACAGGGCCAGCAGGCTCAACCACGCCGGCCGGATCGCCAGATGCAACGGCCAGCATTGGCGATCGGCGGCGCTCAGCGGGCAGCGATCCCGATCCCAGAGCAACAATTCGATCCCGGGCCTGGCGCGGCAGCCCAGGGCGTGCCGCCGCCGGGCGGCCTCCAGATGGATGCCGTTGGAGACCAGCACCAGACGGATCATCCCGGCCGCTGCCAGCCGCGCAGGCTGCCCCGGCTGAAGGCCAGCAGCAGGACCGGCATCTGCAGCAGCCGGCGGCCGCTGTGCCAGTAGAGGCGATGCCACCAGCGCACGTCCCAGCGTCCCTTGCGGCTGGGGGGAAAGAGCTTGAACGGCAACACCTCGAGAAAGATGTCCGGGATGGCGAGGAAGCAACCCCAGAAGGTCATGCGCCGGGCATGTTCGATTTCATCGGCCACCTCCTGGGGCAGCCGGGGAATCGAGGCCGGCTCCACCTGCCACAGCCCCGGCGAGCACTCCCGGTAGCTCGAGGCCCCGGCCCGGCCGCTCCAGGGGCAATGGGCCGCCAGCAGACGATTGCTGAGCCGTGAGGCCCGCATCGCCGCCAGCCCCCGCGACGCCTCCAGCCAGTGGAGGCGGCCGGAGCGCGCCTGGCCGGCCCGTTCTGCATCGGAATGGGGGATCACGCCGATCCAGGCTTCGGGAATCGCCGCAGCGTCCCGGCCCCTGTGCACCGCCAGCCTCGCCTGCAGATCCTTGTCGTCGAAGCCGTAGCCGATCAGATGCTCGTTGAAGCCACCCACCGCCACGAACAGCTGGCGTGACAGCAGGAACTGACCCTTGCGACCCTCCGGGCCGCTGCCGAAGGCACAGGGATCGGCCTGCTCCTCGCCTGACGGACGCAGGGCCGCCGACACCGGATCAAAGTCCGGCATCGGCCAGGTGTCGGCATCGAGCTTGAGGATCCAGTCCCCCCGGGCCCTGGCCACCGCAAAGTTGTAGGCCCGGCACAGGTTCCAGCCGGCTTCCCCCTCCACCCGCAGCAGCCGGATGCGGGGGTCCGCCGGCAGCTGCTCACGGCGGACCGGTACCGCACTGCTCCAGTCGACGATCAGATGCTCCTGATGGCCGGGCCAGGCGGCGACCCGCTGCGCCGTGCTGATCAGGTGCTCCAGCCGATTCATGCAGACCGTGACGATGCTGAGGCCGCAGGCCACAGCGGTGCTGGCGCCGCTCAATCCCACAGCCGCATGGCGTCATCGCGAGCCCGGTACCACTCGGCCGCCAGCGCCCCACCCATCAAGGCCTGCTCCCGGAACCAGGGGCCGCCGAGGGTCCAGTGCAACAGGCTCGCCCCCTGGGCCCGGGCGGGATCCTGCACGTCCACCAGGTGATTCCAGCGATCGCCCAAGGCACCGATCTCGTGATCGCCGGCCAGCCAGTGGAAGCGATGCAGCTCCAGGCCACTGGCGCTGTTGACGTACTCGGGGCTGAGCGCCGTGCAGCGCTCGCAGTTGAGGAGCATCAGGGAGCTCCAGTTCTTCTTGGGATAGGGGCTCTGGGGCTCGCCCAGAAACTTCACCGCCTCGTTGGGATTGTGCTCATGCTGCACGCACTGCACGGCGTAGCGATCGTCCCGTTCAGCCCAGAGCTCGGTGATGTCGCCGCGGCAGAGCATGTCGCAGTCCATGAAGATGGCCCAGCCCCGGTAGCCCATCAGATAGGGCACAAGAAAGCGCGTGAAGGAGAAGGCCGTGGCCTGCTTGGGGTCGCGCTCGCGCTGGAACACCCCCATGGCCTCCAGCTGGGGCGTGACGATCGGCGTGATCGCCAGAGGCAGCGAACTCTGCTGGACCAGGCTGTCCATCAGCACGGCAGTGGCGGCCCGCTCCCGGGGGTCGTAGCCGATGAAGATCGGAATCGGACCAGGGGAGTGGAGCATCTGGGAAACCGTTGGAGCGGGACCGACATCAACGCCTCGTCCTGCTCCCGCACGGAGCCACGAGTACATCGTCAATCTAGGAGCCTTCCTCCCGGCCCCATCGCCCTCGCCTCGATACCATCCGGCCATGAGCTTCCTCGCCGGCCTCAACGACGCCCAGCGCCGGGCCGTGGATCACCACACCGGGCCCCTGCTGGTGGTTGCCGGTGCCGGCAGCGGCAAAACCCGCGCCCTCACCCATCGCATCGCCCACCTGATCGGCCACCACGGCGTCGATCCGGGCGAGCTGCTGGCGGTCACCTTCACCAACAAGGCCGCCCGCGAGATGAAGGAGCGGCTGGAGCTGCTGCTGGCCCAGAAGCTGGCCCAGAGCCAGTACGGCCAACCCTGGAGCACGTTGGGCAAAATCGAGCAGAAGAAGCTGCGCAGCCGCATCTACCGGGAGGTGATCAAGGAGCTGTGGATCGGCACCTTCCATGCCCTGTTCGCCCGGCTGCTGCGCTTCGACATCGACAAGTTGACGGATCCCGAAGGCCTCAGCTGGACCCGCCAATTCTCGATCTACGACGAAAACGACGCTCAGAGCCTGGTCAAGGAGATCGTCACCCAGGAATTGGGGCTTGATCCCAAGCGCTTCGAGCCCAAGAAGGTGCGCTGGGCAATCAGCAACGCCAAGAACCAGGGCTGGCTGCCGGACGAGATGGAGGCCAAGGCCGAAGGCATGCGCGATCGCAAGATGGCCGAGGCCTACCGCCTCTACCGGCGCGCCCTGGCCGCCAACAACGCCCTCGACTTCGACGACCTGCTGCTGCTGCCGGTGCAGTTGCTGCGCCAGAACGAGCAGGTGCGCGCCTACTGGCATCGCCGCTTCCGCCATGTGCTGGTGGACGAATACCAGGACACCAACCGCACCCAGTACGACCTGATCAAGCTGCTGGTCACCGACGGCCAGGACCCCGAGACCTACGACGACTGGTCCGGACGCTCGGTGTTCGTGGTCGGCGACGCCGACCAGAGCATCTACAGCTTCCGCGCCGCCGACTTCACGATCCTGATGGGCTTCCAGGACGACTTCGGCGACCGGGCCGCCGACGAAGACACCCGCACGATGGTGAAGCTGGAGGAGAACTACCGCTCCACCGCCACGATCCTGGCGGCGGCCAACGCCCTGATCGCCCACAACAGCGAGCGGATCGACAAGGTGCTGCGGCCCACCCGCGGCGAGGGCGA
>CALPMR020000284.1 GCA_943324725.2 Bordetella parapertussis
CGCAGCACGTTGCCATTGCCGTCCTGATCGGCGGTTTCCCACAGGGCGCTCCAGCTGCCCACATCACTCCAGCCGGCATCGAGCGGCAGCACCGCCCCCCGATCGGTCTTCTCCATCACGGCCACGTCGATGGCGACGCTGGGGCAGTTGGCAAAGGCTTCGCGCTCCAGCCGCAGGAACTCCAGATCGGCGCCATCGTGTTCGAGGGCGCTGCGGCAGGCGCTCACCACCGCCGGTGCCAGGCGCTCCAGCTCGGCCAGGATGGCGCTGCAGCGGAACAGGAACATGCCGCTGTTCCAGGTGAAGCGGCCGTTGGCCAGGAAGCGTTCGGCCGTGGCCCGATCGGGCTTTTCGACGAAGCGGGCGATCGGGATCGGTGCCTGCAGATGATGTCCGCTCGGCGCCGGGTCCCCGCTGCTGGGCAGGTCCTGGGCGGCTTCGATGTAGCCGTAGCCGGTTTCCGGGGCGGTGGGCACGATGCCGAAGGTGACGAGCTGGCCCGCTTCGGCGGCCGCCATGCCCATCTCCACCGTGGCCCGAAAGCGCTCGGCATCGCGGATCACATGGTCGGCGGCCAGCACCAGCAGCAGCGGATCGGCGCCGCGGGCGCTGGCCTGCAGGGCTGCCACCGCCACCGCCGGAGCGGTGTTGCGGCCGATCGGTTCCAGCAGGATCGCCGCCGGATCGACACCGATCTGGCGCATCTGTTCGGCGACGATGAAGCGGTGATCTTCGTTGCAGATCAGCAGGGGCGGCGCCAGGCGCGCCAGGCCGGTGAGCCGCAGCTGGGTCTGCTGCAGCAGGGTTTCCTCGCCGCCACCGGCGAGGGGCCAGTACTGCTTTGGATAGGAGGCCCGCGACAGCGGCCACAGACGGGTGCCGGTGCCGCCGCAGAGGATCACCGGTACGAGGGGAGCGGGGGTCGGAGCTTGCGTCATTGTCGCTGTCACCGACCCGTCGAGGCCGTTGGGTGGTTCCATTCAACCGGACGCCGGCTGGCTCCGGCGATTCAGAGGTCCAGCAGGCCGGGCGGAGGGGTGAGGCCGAGCCAGCCCTCTTTCAGTTTCACCACCGGCACGATCGCCTGCACAAAGGGAATCAGCAGGGGGGACGGGGTCGGCTCGCCCGGGCGCTCGATCTCCAGCAGGTCGTTGCCGGCATGGAGCAGGTCGCTCACCCGGCCGATCAGGTCGCCGGGACTGCCATCGGGATTGAGCAGGCGGGCCTCCAGGCCGACCAGGTCCAGCAGGTGAAATTCGCCCGGTTGCAGCGGCAGGCGGTCGCTGGCGATCACCATCAGCTCCTGGCCGACCAGGGCCTCGGCCGCTTCGCGGCTGTCGATGCCCGCCAACTGCACCACGTACAGCTCCTTGCCCGGCAGCTGGCGGCCGCGCAGCAGCTCCACCGCCTGGGGCGGCTGGGGCGGGCGGCCCTGCAGCCAGCGGCGGCCGGGGCGGGTGAAGCGCTGGGGAAAATCGCTCATCGGCAGCACCCGCAGCTCCCCCTGCAGTCCCTGGGCGGCCACGAGTTTGCCGACGGCCATCAATTCCGGCACGCCGGCGTCGGATCCGGTGCTGGGGTCGCCCTGATGGCGGCTCGGCGTAGAGCTGGCTTCGCTGGCTGGGGAAGGCAAGTTGGTCAAGGGGCTTCCGGAGTGGGTTGGCGCTTTGCCTGGAGGGGTGGCGGCTGCGTTGCAGACCGCGTTGTGGCGGGTCGGTGCGCGGCCTGCCCTTTAGATCCGTTGACAGGTTGCCAGTTGAGGGGCCAGCCGAGTTGCGGACTGGCTGGCGAACGGCGTGGTGACCAGACGGGACAACGGCGATGGGCGGCAGATGGACCAGCTTGAAAAGACGTGACTGAAACCAGGAGTGGCGCAAGCCGCGGCTGGAGGGCGGCTGGCGGCAAGGGTTGGTCGACGTCCACCCCTGGGTTGCTGAACCGAGGGCCCGCGGCGGCCTCCGCTGGCGACTGATGGGCGGCGTCGGTGCACCAGCTGCGGCCCCATGGGCTGGCGAGGCTGGTCTGGACGCCCGACAGGCGATCCCGTCGCCGATAATGACGCCAGCTTTCAGTCCCGCCTGCGGCGGTTTGCGATGGCCAGCCTGCCGATCCTGCCTGGCTCCACCGTCGTGGTGCGTGATCAGAGCTCCATCTACAACGGCTACAAAGGCTTCGTGCAGCGCATCAGCGGCTCGATGGCCGCCGTGCTGTTCGAAGGCGGCAACTGGGACAAGCTGGTCACCATGCCCCTGACCACGCTTGAGCAGGCCTGAACGGCGACGGGCAGCGGCCCCAGGCGGGGCGGAGCGGCCTCAGATGTGGCTCTCGTTCTCGGCAAGCCCGGTGCTCCTCGCCTTGGCCCAGGACGCTCTCCGGGCTGGTTCCGGCCTGGGTGCGCTCCGCATGCAAGTGCCGCCAGGGCGTCGGTGAAGCCCACTGATGGGCGCTGAGTTGGTTGGTTCGCGCCGGTTGTGGATGGGGGCAGCAGCCCTGGTTCACGCCCCGATCTTCACCTGGCCGGGGCCGTTCCCCCGGCGCACCCCGCTTGGCGCCATGGCTCCAGGCGCTGTCAGGCCTCGTCGTGGCCTGGTTGCGCCGGGGTTGAGGACGGAAGAGGAGATCGGTCAAGACTCCAGGTGGGGCCAGGAGCTGCGGTCCGTCCCGTTGGCCTTGAGGCTTGCAGGCTGATTTCAGACTTGCGCTGTTGCCCGGGGCTGCAGGCTTTCCAGGGCCATGCGGGCGGCCTCCTGTTCGGCGTCCCGGCGGCAGCCGCCCCAGCCTTCGCCGAGTGTCTGCTCGCCTAGGTGCACGCGGCAGTGGAAGCGGCGGGGATCGCCGTGGCTGCGGCTGCGTTCTTCGCCTTCGTAGCGGGGCAGGCCCCGGCCCTGGGCCTGGCTCCATTCCTGCAGAGCCGATTTCCAGTTGTGGCGATGGGGATCGGCCAGCAGCTCCCGGCAGCTCTCCTGCCAGTGGGGGGTGAGCCAGCGCTCCACCGGCTCCAGGCCGCCCCGGGGGCCGCCCCAGGCCCCATAGATGGCGCCGATCAGGGCCTCGCAGGTTTCGGCCAGCACCGTGGCGCGGCCGGCCCGATCGCCGGCGGCGGCGGCGCCCAGGTGCAGCAGCGGTTCGAGGCCGATGCGCTCGGCCAGTTCCGAGAGCCAGCGATCACTCACCAGCTGGGCCCGCAGGCTGGAGCGCTGGCCTACCCCAAGCCGGCGGTGGCGGCGGGCCAGGAATTCGGAGGCGGCCAGGCGCAGCACCGCATCGCCGAGGAATTCCAGCTGTTCGTGGTTGCGGCCCAGGCCGGCGGAGCTGTGGCTGAGGGCCTCCTCGATCGGAGCCAGGCTGGCGTCGGCGTCGCCGGGGCCGCCGTCGGCGCTGGGATCCAGCCCGAGGCTGACGAGGAAGGCGATCAGGAGCTGGCGGCGCTCCGGGGTCATGGGGCGGTGGGGGATGGAGCGGGAAAGGGGTGAAAGCAGGACGTAAGCCGGGTTCTGTTCTCCGCCAGCTCCGGCCCGA
>CALPMR020000285.1 GCA_943324725.2 Bordetella parapertussis
CCCAGGCTCATGCCACCGGTGCAGAAGCGGGAGCAGATGCTCTCGACGCTCTCCACCTGATCGAGCGGCAGCGGGGTCGGGGCCGGCCGCAGCTGCAGCAGGTCGCGCAGGGCCGTCACCGGACGGTTTTCGAGCAGGGTCTGGTAGGTGCGGAAGTGGTCGTAGCCGGGGCCGGCCTTGACGGCGGCATGGAGGGTCTTGGCCATCTCCGGGCTGTTCATGTGGTACTCGCCACCGGTGCGGTACTGCACAAAGCCCATGAACTCCAGCTTGGAGCGATCCAGTTCTGGGAAGGCCTTGCTGTGGAAGCTGAGGGTCTCGCTGGCCAGCTCCGCCAGACTGAGACCCGCCACCCGGCTGGTGGTGCCCGTGAAGGCCAATTCGATCAGATCAGCTCCGATGCCGATCGCCTCGAAGATCTGAGCGCCGTGATAACTGGCGAGCAGGGAGATGCCGATCTTCGAGAGAATTTTGCGCAGGCCATCTTCAAGAGCCTTGCGCACATTGGCCTGGGCCTGATCGACAGTGAGTTCAGGCAACTTGCCGCGCTCAATCAGGGAGCGGGTCCTGGGATGGACCAGCCAGTGGCGGCTGGTCTCCCAGGTGAGCCAGGGGCAGACCGCACTGGCGCCGTAGCCGATCAGGCAGGCCAGATGGTGGGTGCTCCAGCACTGGGCTGTGTCGACCACGATCGAACAGTGCAGCCGCAGCCCGAGCCGCAGCAGATGGTGATGCACCGAGCCCACCGCCAGCAGCGGCGGGATGTAGGTGCTGCCGGCACTGAGGCCCTGGTGCTCACCATCGGCAGCACAGCGATCGGAGAGCACCAGGATCTGACAGCCGCTGCGCACGGCGGCCTCAGCTTCAAAACCAAGGCGCTGAACCGCCTGCTCCAGCCCAGCAGGGCCGGAGGCCACCGGCAGCAGGGTGGACAGGGTGGCCAGGGGCAGGCCATGGGAGCCCAGGTCTGCCAACTCGGCTTCATTGAGCACCGGCGTGGCCAGATGCAACACCGCCGCGCCGGCTGGATCGGGCCTCAGGGCCGAACCACGGCGACCCAGATGCATCTCCAGGCTCATCACCAACTTTTCGCGCAGCGGATCGATCGGCGGATTGGTGACCTGGGCGAAGCGCTGCTTGAAGTAGTCGTACAGAAGATGGGGCTTGCTGGAGAGCACCGCCAGCGGGATGTCATCCCCCATGCAATAAGTGGGCTCCTTGGCGGCGCCCGCCATGTCCTCGATCACCAGGTCGAGGTCTTCGGCGGTGAAGCCGAAGGCGGTCTGCTGCTGCAGCAGATCGAGATCGCCCAGGTGCAGCTCCTGGTTCCAGGCTCCGGCCGCGAGGCTGCGGCGATGGTCGGCGAGCCAGTCGCCGTAGGGGAAGCGGGCCGCCGTCTCCTCCTTGACCTCCCAGTTGCGCAGCAGCCGTCCCTGCTCGAGATCCACCGCCAGCATCTGGCCGGGACCGAGGCGCCCCTTCTCGATGATGCGGCTCTCCTCGAGGTCGACCACACCCGTTTCCGAGCCCATCACCACATAGCCATCACTGGTGAGGCAGTAACGGGCCGGCCGCAGGCCATTGCGATCGAGGGTGGCCCCGACCGTGCGGCCGTCGCCGAACACCAGCAGGGCGGGGCCATCCCAGGGCTCCTGCAGACAGGCGTTGTATTCGTAGAAGGCCTGGATGGCCGGGCGATGCTCCAGATCCGGCTGGTCGCGGAAGGCCTCGGGCACCAGGGTGAGCAGGCTGTCGGTGATCGGCCTGCCGCTGCGCACCATCAGCTCGAGGGTGGCGTCGAGATTGGCGGAATCGCTGAAGGCGGGATTGACGAGGGGCCTCAGATCGGCAGCAGCCTCACCCCAGACCGCCTCGAGGTTGGCTTCAGCGGCACTGGCCCAGTTGATGTTGCCCAGCAGCGTGTTGATCTCGCCGTTGTGGCCCAGCAGCCGCATCGGCTGGGCCAGGGGCCAGCGAGGCAGGGTGTTGGTGCTGAAGCGCCGGTGGTAGACGGCGAAGTTGACCGCAAAACGCTGATCGCGCAGATCGGCGTAATAGCGATCGAGCACCTCGGAGCGCACCATGCCCTTGTAGACGACCGTGCGGGCGCTGATCGAGGCGAAATAGAGGTCGGTGGCGCTCGCTCCCCAGACCTCGCGGACGCGATCGACGGCGCGACGGCGCAGGCGAAACAGCGTGGCCTCGATCGCATCCACTTCCGCCGGCACCGCAGCGGAGGCGTCGGGCGCCAGCAGCAGCCACTGCTCGATCACCGGCGCGGTCTGCCGGGCCAGGGGACCGAGCACGGCCGTATCCACCGGCACCGTCCGCCAGCCGAGACTGCACAACCCCAGCCGGGAGGCCTCCTGTTCGCAGATGGCGCGGGCCTGCTGACGGCGCTCCCCATCCACCGGCATGAACACCATGCCGAGGCCCCGCACCTGGCCGTGGCTGGCCGCCGCCTCGGGCCAGACGGCCTCAAGGAATCCCCAGGGGATGGCGCTGAGGATGCCGGCACCGTCGCCGGAGTCGCCGTCGCCGCCGCAGCCGCCGCGATGCTCCATGCAGCGCAGACCGCGCAGGGCCTGGGCCAGCACCCAATGGTTGGCCTCGCCGCCGAGATGGGCGAGGAAGCCCACCCCGCAGGCGTCCTTCTCGCCGACCACCGGCACCGGCGCCGGGCTGTCGCGGTGGGGCCAGAAGGGACGGATGGGGTTGGGCATGGACCAGGACGCGAGCGGCGAATGAAGGGGGCCGTGGGGGCAGCTGGGAGGACCGGCAGCTTCGCAGCTGTGGGGATCGGCAGCTTGGAGATCACCGCCCGGAAAGTCCGGGCTGGCGTGCCGACTGTGGACCAGCCCAGGGGACCAGCCCATGGGACAGGCACGGGAAGATGGCGCAAAGGCCATTCTCCTGGCGGACGGCCGATCCTAGGCAGCCGCATTCCTGGGAAGGTTCGCAGGGGCTACCTTTCGGAACCCGGCAACATCCGCCATGGCCATGGCCACCTGGAAGGTTCTTGCCACGACCCTTGTCAGTGTTGCACCGCTGCTCGCCGCTCCCCTGCTCGCGGCGGCCTCGAGCGCAGCTCCGCTCACTACAGCCTCATGGGCGGTGCCAGCGCCGCCGCCGCCCGTGCTGGGGAACCCCGCCCCCGCTCCAAGGCACCAGCCTGCAGAAATCCGGATGGTCCTGCCCGGCGGCGCGGGGCTCCAGCAGGGCCACCGGCTGCGAATCAATGGACGCGCCCAGCAGGCCGCCTGGCTGCGACAAGCTCCGGAAGTGGGCCGGGCCGAGCAGCTCTGGCTGCCCCTGGAGGTGCTGCAGGCCCAACTCGGGTTCAACAGCAGCAGCCGGACCGATGGCAGCCTGGCTCTCGGTTGGTATGGCCAGGAGTTGATCGTGCCGGCGGCCGGCCAACGCAGCCTGGGCGATGAGGTGGCGGTGGAGGTGGCGGGCCTGCTGGAGGCCGTGGGCGTCAGCCGCAGCAGCAGCGGCGACACC
>CALPMR020000286.1 GCA_943324725.2 Bordetella parapertussis
AGCGCCTGCTCCAGGCTATGGGTCACCATCAGCGCCGTGGTGCCCAGCTGGCGCACCAGTCGGTCGGTGAGCGCCATCACGGTGGCCTCCGCCCTGGGATCGAGCGCCGCCGTGTGCTCATCCAGCAGCAGCAGCTGGGGTTGGCCGAGGGTGGCCATCACCAGGCTGATCGTCTGGCGCTGGCCGCCGGAGAGCTGGCCCACCAAGGTGTCGATGCGATCGGCCAGGGGCAGGCCCAGCTGCTCGAGCAGCTCCCGGTAGCGGCGGCGATCGGCCCGGCTCGGATGGACGCCGCTCAATCCACGCCAGCTGATCACCGAGCGGCGGCGGCCTTCGGCCAGGCGCAGGTTCTCGGCAATGGTCAGGCCTGGACAGGTGCCCTCCAGGGGATTTTGCATCACCCGGCCGATGCGCCTGGCGCGGCGATGGTCGCTCAGCCGCTGCAGCGGCTTGTCGTTGAGGTGAATGCTGCCGGAATTGCTGCGCAGAGTGCCGGCGAGCAGGTTCAGGAATGTGGACTTGCCGGAGCCGTTGCTGCCGATCACCACCGTGAACTCACCGGTGCTGCTCTGGAAATTGAAGTTCGCGAACAGCTGCCGCCAGCCTCCCCCGGGTACGGGGTGGCCCCAGCAGAGCTTGTCGACCCGAAGGCTCATGGCTGCTCCCCGGACTCTGGATCGGCCTCGGCTTCGCTGCCGGCGATCACAGCAGGTTCGCTCGCCGCGTCCTGGAAGGTGGCATTGAGGCCGGGCAATTTGATGTGCCCCAGCGACATGGCCGCCAGCAGCAGCACGGCGGTGGTCAGCTTCAGGTCCACCGGATCGAGGCCCAGCTGCAGGGCGATGGCGATCAGCAGCCGGAACAGGATCGCCCCCATCACCACCGCGAACAGAGCCGTCGGCACCGAGCGGGGCCTGAGCACCGATTCGCCGATGATCACCATGCCCAGGCCCAGAATCAACGAGCCGATGCCCATGGTGACGTCGGCAAAACCCTGATACATCGCCACCAGGGCCCCGGCCAGTCCGACCAGGGCATTGCCGGCGGCGATGCCGAGGGTGAGTCCCAGGCCCTGATTGACCGCATTGGCCCTGGCCATGGTGGGGTTGTTGCCGATCGCCCGCAGCGCCAGGCCGAAATCGGTGGCCAGCAGCAGGGCGATCAGGGCGATCATGCCGAGCAGCACACAGGTGAGGGCGATGGCCCAGCGGCCATCGTCGCCCTGGCCGAAATCGGGCCAGTTCACCACCGGGGTGATGTCGGTGATCGGAATGTTGGAGCGGCCCATCACCCGCAGGGTGACGGTGTACAGGCCGGTGGTGGTGAGGATACCGGCGAACAGATCATTGACGCCCAGGCGGGTGTGGATCAGGGCGGTGATGGTGCCCGCCAGGCCGCCCAGCACCACGGCGGAAAGAATCGCCAGCGGCACAGGGACGCCGTTGGTGATCAGAACAGCGGCGGTACCGCCGCCGAGGGCAAAGGAGCCGTCGACGGTGAGATCGGCGAAGTTGAGGACGCGGAGCGTCAGATAGGTGCCCAGGGCCAGACTGGCGTAGGCCAGTCCCTGGTCGTAGGCACCCAGCCAGAGGGAAAGCATCGGGGCATTGTGCCCTGTCATCGCCTGATCGCACGGTCTCAGACGAGCGGTGCCAGCTGCTCGAAACGGAAGGTCTGGCTGGTGCTGCCAGTGGCGGCCTCCTCTGCCGGTGTCTCGCCGGCGGCAGGCTCTGTGACCACCAGCCGCTCCGCCAGCACCCAGGGACCACCAGCCGGCAGGGCGACGAAGGTGTCGGTGAAGGAGCTGACGCCGCCGCGAAGCTCGCCGCTGGCCGGATCGCTGTACTGGCTGGTGTAGGTGTGGCTCAGGTAGCCGGCGCCGGTGTCGGTGACCGCCGTGGTGAAGATGGTCACCACCGTGCCGTGGATGTGGCGATGCACCATCGTCACCACGTCATCCTTGATGCGGTAGCGATCGCCCTCGCCTTTGCCGCCGATGATCACTTCGGTGCCGACGGCGTCGGTGTCACCGGCGCTGAAGGTGTTGGCGCCGTGGGTCTGCTCGAACGGGCGACGGACGCGGTGGATCGCCACCTCCCACAGCTGGGAGGCGATCGCCTTGTGGACCTCGGGATCGTCGATGCCTTCCACGTGGGCCTTGAGGTCGGCGCCGACCTCGAAGCTGCCCTCTTCGCGGCGATCGCCCTGCAGCCAGACGCAGCGTCCGCCGTAGCCGCCGAAGCCAGGCTCCCAGGTGTAGCGGTTCTCGTAAGCAGCGCGGAAGGTCTGGCGTAGATCGCTGCCGGGGGCGGGGGCTGCGCCGTCGGCTTCAGAAGCTGATGCAGCCGGACTCGAGGCGGCAGTGGAAGCGACGGTCACGGGGTATTCGGCAGCGGGGTCTGCACCCTAAGAGTTCTCTGCCAAAACCTGGTCAGGGCCCAGTCAGCGGCCACCGCCACCGCCGCTGTCCCATGGGCCGCTTGCCAGGCAACGCCTTGCCTCTCCCCAGGTCCGGTGGGCTCCACGCAGCGAGGATTGAGCGCTCTCCTGAGCACCAGCGACCAACAAGCGTTCTCGGCCGAGGTTCCAAACACCAGCGTCTCTGCGTCTACCGGCCCGGCCCGGCCAGGCCGGGATCCCAGCCGCAGGACCGTTCACCAGGGCTGGTGAATGTCCTGCAGGGCGGCAACCTCCAGCTGCCCCTGCTGCTGCAGGGCCGCGATCGCTTCCACCGCCGCCCGGGCCGCCGCCAGGGTGGTGACCGTCGGCACGGCGTAATCGAGCGCCGCTCGCCGCAGGTAGCGGTCGTCGTGGACGGCCTGACGCCCGATCGGCGTGTTGATGATCAACTGGATCAGGCCGGAGCGGATCGCGTCCTCGATGTTGGGCCGCCCCTCGTGCACCTTGAGCACCGATTCCACCGTCAGGCCCGCCGCCTTCAGCACCTGGGCGGTGCCGCTGGTGGCCATCAGGGCAAAGCCCTCCTCCGCCAGCCGGCGGGCGACCGGGATCAGCTCGTTCTTGTCGCGGTCGTGGGTGGAGAGGAACACCGTGCCGCCGGTGGGCTGGGGCTCGCCGGCGGCCAGCTCGGCCTTGGCATAGGCCAGGCCGAAACCGGCAGCGATGCCCATCACCTCGCCGGTGGAGCGCATCTCCGGGCCCAGCAGGGTGTCGGCGCCGGGGAAGCGTTTGAACGGCAGCACCGCCTCCTTGACCGTCTGGCGGGGCGGGACGGGCTCGCTGGTGAGACCGAGCTCCAGCAGGGTGCGGCCGGCCATCAATTGGCTGGCGATCTTGGCCAGGGGCACGCCCGTGGCCTTGGCGACGAAGGGCACCGTGCGGGAGGCGCGGGGATTGGCCTCGATGATGAACACCCGCTCGCCCAGTTCCGGATCCACCTGGACCGCGAACTGCAGGTTGATCAGTCCCCGCACCTCCAGGGCCAGGGCCAGGGCTTCGCTCCACTGGCGGATCGTCGCCAGAGCCGCTGGGCTGAGCGAGA
>CALPMR020000287.1 GCA_943324725.2 Bordetella parapertussis
AGGCGGGGCCGCTGATCGGCGATCAGTCGTCGTCGTAGTCCGCGACGCCGAGGGACTCGTAGGTGGGCCGGCTGGGTGTGCTGCGCCTGGGATTGACGTCCTGCATCAGATCCACTTCTTCACCGCTGTCGGCATAGACGGCGATGTCGAGACCGAGGGACTGGAGCTCGCGCATCAGCACCTTGAACGACTCCGGCGTACCGGGACGGGGAATCGGCTTGCCCTTGACGATGGCGTTGAGAGCCTCGTTGCGGCCCTGCATGTCGTCGGATTTGACGGTGAGCAGTTCCTGCAGGGTGTAGGCGGCGCCGTAGGCCTCCAGGGCCCACACCTCCATCTCCCCGAGCCGCTGGCCGCCCTGCTGCGCCTTGCCGCCCAGGGGCTGCTGGGTGACCAGGGAGTAGGGGCCGGTGGAGCGGGCGTGGATTTTGTCATCCACAAGGTGGACCAGTTTGAGGATGTGGGCATAGCCCACGGTGACCGGCTGGTCAAACGGTTCGCCGGTGCGGCCATCAATCAGCTGGATCTTGCCGGGATGCTCAGGGTCGTAGACCCAGGCCTTGCCGGGCAACTTGGCCGCTTCCTCGAGGTAGACCTGCACGGTCTGCTTCGACTTCTCGGCGCCGTACATCTCATCGAAGGGCACCACCTTGACGCGGCAATTGAGATGGGACGAGGCCCAGCCCATCAGGCATTCGAACACCTGGCCGACGTTCATCCGGCTCGGCACCCCCAGCGGGTTGAGCACGATGTCGATCGGGGAGCCATCGGGCAGGTAAGGCATGTCCTCCCGGGGCAGGATGCGGCTGATGATGCCCTTGTTGCCGTGGCGGCCGGCCATCTTGTCGCCCACCTGGATCTTGCGGCGCTGGGCCACATAGACCCGCACCACCATGTTGGCGCCGGGCGGCAGCTCATCGCCCTGCTCACGGGTGTAGATGCGCACATCCACCACCCGACCCCGCTCGGTGCTGGGCACCCGCAGGGAATTATCACGAACATCGCGGGCCTTTTCCCCGAAGATGGCGCGCAGCAACTTCTCCTCGGGGGGCTGGTCGGATTCACCCTTAGGCGTCACCTTGCCGACGAGAATATCTCCCGATTCGACATAAGCACCGATGCGGATGATGCCCATCTCATCGAGGTTGCCGAGACTTTCCTCGGCAACATTGGGAATCTCGCGCGTGATCTCCTCAGGGCCGAGCTTGGTCTGGCGAGCCTCAATCTCGTACTTCTCGATATGGACCGAGGTGTAGAGGTCTTCCTGCACCAGGCGATCACTCACGAGGATGGCATCCTCGTAGTTATAGCCTTCCCATGGCATGTAGGCGATCAGAACATTCTGACCCAATGCGATTTCACCACCTTCACAGGCGGAGCCATCGGCCAGCACCTGGCCGGCGATCACCGAGTCACCCTGGTTGACAATCGGCCGCTGATTGAGGCAGGTGTCCTGGTTGGAACGCTGGTACTTCTGCAGGAAGTGGGTGTGCTCGGTGCCCTGGTCGTCGCGGATGACGATCGCGGTGGCGTCGACAAACACCACCTCGCCGTTGACGCGGGTGATCGGCACCATGCCGGAGTCGCGGGCCACCTGGGTTTCCAGACCCGTGCCCACCAGAGGGCGCTCGGGTCGCAGCAGAGGCACAGCCTGGCGCTGCATGTTGGAGCCCATCAGGGCCCGGTTGGCGTCGTCGTGCTCCAGGAACGGGATCAGGGAGGTGGCGACCGAAATCACCTGCACCGGTGAGAGCTGGACGTAGTCGACCTGCTCGGGAATTACCGTCTCGAAATCCTGCCGGTAGCGCACCGGCACCAGATCGGACGTGATGTAACCCGCGGCGTCGGTGGGCACGTCACCGGGAGCGACGCGGCATTCATCCTCCAGGTCGGCGGAGAGATAGATGGGATTGCCCTTTTTGTGGACGATGCCTCCCTCGACTTTCCAGAAGGGGGTTTCGATGAAGCCGTACTCGTTGACCCGGGCATGGGTGGCCAGGGAGCCGATCAGACCGGCGTTCGGCCCTTCCGGCGTTTCGATCGGACAGATGCGGCCGTAGTGGGAGGGGTGGATGTCACGCACGGCGAAGCCGGCCCGCTCCCGGGTGAGGCCGCCCGGGCCGAGGGCGCTGATGCGGCGCTTGTGGGTGAGCTCAGCCAGAGGGTTGGTCTGGTCCATGAACTGGCTCAGCTGGCTGGAGCCGAAGAACTCCTTGATCGCCGCCACCAGGGGCTTGGGATTCACCAACTGGGCCGGGGTGAGGGATTCGGTCTCGCCGACCGTCATCCGCTCCTTGATGATCCGCTCGAGCCGGTTGAGGCCGACGCGCACCTGGTTCTGCAGCAGCTCTCCGACCGAGCGGACGCGACGATTGCCGAGGTGGTCGATGTCATCGAGGCTGGCGCCACCGACATCGAGCTCAAGATTGATCAGGTAGTCGATCGTCGAGAGCACATCCTCAGGCGTGAGCGTGCGGGTGGCATCAGGGATGGTCAGCCGCAGCTTCTTGTTGATCTTGTAACGGCCCACACGACCCAGGTCGTAGCGCTTGGGATCGAAGAAGCGGCTGTGCAGCAGCTGCTGACCACCGCTGACGGAAGGGGGCTCACCCGGACGCAACTTCTTGTAAAGCTCCAGCAGAGCCTGATCTTCCGAGGCGATGCCCTCGTCGTTGGCCGCCTCGATCGACTTCTGGTAATACTCAGGGTGACGCAGCTTGTCGAGCACGTCGTTGTCGGACAGACCGATGGCCCGCATCAACACATGGGCGTTGATTTTGCGGGTTTTATCAACCCGAACATGCAGTAAGTCGTTCTTATCAGTCTCAAACTTCAGCCAGGCGCCCCGGTTGGGAATGACGCTGGCATTGAACGTCTTGCGGCCGTTCTTGTCCTGTTCGTCCTTGAAATAAACGCCGGGTGAACGGACGATCTGGTTGACGATCACCCGCTCAGCACCGTTGATGATGAAGGTGCCGCGCTCGGTCATCAGCGGCAGTTCGCCGATGAACACCTCCTGCTCCTTGATTTCACCGGTCTCCTTGTTGACCAGGCGGCAGGTGACATACATCTGTGAGGCGAAAGTCGCATCGCGACGTTTGGCCTCTTCGACATCGTGGCGGGGGCGCTTCAGCCGGTACTCGCTGCCGATGAAGTGGAGCTCGAGCTTGCCGGTGTAATCGGTGATCGGCGAGAAGCTCTCGAGCTCCTCGATGAGCCCCTTCTCCAGGAACCATTTGAAGCTGGCCCGTTGCACCTCCACCAGATCGGGCAGGTAGGTGACGGTCTTGGCGACCTGGATCGCGCTGCTCATGCGGTGAACCTGCGGGACGGATGGACGGGGCCTGGAGCGGAGGTCGACCGGCGGGGCCGGAATCGGGGCTGGATGCGGCGGGTGATCCGGCAGCCAGCGCTGGTCATGCGAAGAGGCGCATCAGCCCCGCCAATCCCCCTGGCAGCCAGGGGAACAGGGTGGGACCGTGCGCCTATCGGACT
>CALPMR020000288.1 GCA_943324725.2 Bordetella parapertussis
GCATCATTTTTGCGCAGGCGCATTGCCGCTTTGGCGACCGATAGGGACGATGTTGTGATTCTGGATCATCCAACAGCTGGTTTTCTGGCTGAATGCGAGAAGATCGCCGACGGATTGTCTGCTGTTTCGTCCTGATACTGCTTTATTCTCTTCCTTCCTTCCTTCCTGCCTGCCGGCTTCCTTTGCTTGTCGCTGTGCCGCTGCTTGCTGGGTTCAGCCGTTGAATCGGCGTTCCTGGCTGTCGCCAGCGCTTGCTTGCTCGCCGGGCTGCTGTCCCTTTGAGGGCCGTCCGGTAATCAGCCGAAACCCTTGCCGGCATCCTTGGCGACGCAGGCCTGCAGCTGGCGTCGCAGGGCGGCGTGGTCAAGGCCCTTGCCGATCAGCACCAGCTGGTTCTTGGGGGCAGCGGGCCAGTCGCTGTCGTCGATCGAGAAGCGCTTGCCGGCCAGGTGAAAGATGTGGCGGCGTTCGCTCTCGTTGAACCAGAGGATCCCCTTGGCGCGGAACACCCCCGCGGGCATCTGGTTGTCGAGAAAGTTCTGGAACTTGCGCAGCGAGAAGGGCCCGTCGCTCTGAAAGGAGAGGGAGGTGAACCCTTCAATCGCCTGATGGTCGGGATCGGCGCTGTGATCGTGGCCGTGATGGTCGCTGTGATCGTGGTGATGGCCATGGTCGTGATCCGGGCTGTGCTCAGCGTGGGGATCAGGGCCGTGGTCGTCGTGATCAGCGTGGCCGGTGCTGCTGGTGTGACCGTGGCTGTGGGCGTGGCTGGGATCGTGGCTGTGGGCGTCGGGCTCCTCCTCATGCACGCAGACGCCGTGGTCGTGGTCGCAGGCGTCGTGGCGCTGCTGGGCGACCACCTTGTCACTCTCGAACAGGCCCACGCTCAGCAGCAGGGGCAGGGGCACCTCCCCCTTCACCGAACGCAGGATGCGGGCTTCGCTCTTGATGCTTTTCAGCTGGGTTTCCAGCTCGACGAGCCTGGCTTCCTCCACCAGGTCGCACTTGTTCAACAGGATCATGTCGCTGTAGACGATCTGGGCGCGGGCCACCTCGCCTTCGAGCACCACCTCGCCGAAGTTCTCAGCGTCCACCAGGGTGATGATCGAATCGAGGCGGGTGAGATCGCGCAGATCGCTGCCCAGGAAGGTCATCGCCACCGGCAGGGGATCGGCCAGGCCCGTGGTTTCCACCACCAGATAGTCCACCTTCTCGGGCCGCTCCAGGATCCGGTAGACGGCCTCCAGCAGTTCGCCGTTGATCGAGCAGCAGATGCAGCCATTGCTGAGCTCCACCATGTCTTCGCCGGTGGCCACGACCAGTTCGTTGTCGATGCCGATCTCGCCGAACTCATTCACCAGCACCGCTGTTTTCAAGCCCTCCTGATTGCTGAGGATGTGGTTCAGCAGCGTGGTCTTGCCGGCCCCGAGGAAGCCCGTCAGGATCGTCACCGGCAGGGCCGTGGCGACCGGGTCGATCACGGCCGCAGGAATCGGGGCGCTGAGGCTGCTGGAGCCGGAGGGGGCGGGAGTCATCGGGGCAGGGGCTCTGGAGAAAACGGGAGCGCGAGGCGAGGGGATGGGCAGGCCGGTGGCGGCGGAGAGAGCGCTGGCGCAGCTGGCGGATCGGCGCCGATCGGCTTGGCTGTTCAGGGCCGGCCATGGCTGGCCGCGTCGCTCAGTCTCGCTCCGGCTGAATCGCAGTTTCGACCTTAGGCAGGCCTGGGGCGAACGCCGGGCCTAAGGGCGGCTGAGCGGGGCCCGCGAGGGGGCCGGCGCTGCAGCGGGGAGCTGGACGGGGGGTTCGGGTCCGAGCAGTTTGCTGCCCACCAGCAGATCCAGCAGCCGATTGGTGCTGGCGCTCAGCTCGTGAATCTCCTGCAGTGTCCTGAGCAGCAGCGGGCCGCTGTCGCGCATCAGCAGCTGGGCCTGCACGGTGGCCTGGCGAGCCTCCGCGCCGGTGCGATCGGCCTCGCCCAGGGTCTGGCGCAGGCGGGGAGCGGTGCTGGCGGTTTCGCGCTTGAGGGTGCCCGAGAGCTGGCCGACCTGATCGAGCGTGCGGCGGAAGTCCCCCAGGGCGAGTGGCACCTCCCGGCCCGCGACCCGGTTGGTCTGCCGCAGGGTCTGGCGCAGATCGCCCAGGGCCAGGGGCAGATCCCGGCCGGCCACCTGGCTGGTGTGCCGCAGGGTGCGGGAGAGCTCGATCCGGGTCTGGGCCAGATCCAGCAGCACCTGGCGCAGATCGAGCGAGGGCTGGTAGGCCAGGGTGAGGTCCGGCTCGCTCCCGGCCCGCCGTGCCGATCCGCTGCTGGCCAGGGGCTGGCTGGGCAGGGGCTGGGGGGTGAGGGCGATGTAGCCGTCGCCCACCAGGCCGTCCTGGCTCTGATAGGCGAGGCTCTTCGGGCCGATCAGGCGGCGATAGCGCTCGTCGATGCGCAGCTCGATCGCCACCGTGGCGTCGCTCTGCAGGTTCAGCTCGGTGATGCGGCCCACCGGCAGCCCCGACAGCTTCACCACCATGCCGGGCCTGAGGCCATCGGCCCGCAGGGTGCGCAGGTGAACGCGGAAGCTGCGCTCGCCCCAGTGCTGTTCGCGGCCGACGCCGACCAGAAGCAGCAGCAGCAACAGGCTGCCGCTGCCCAGGAACAGCCAGCCTTCGCCGAGGTGCAGGGCTTGGCGGGAGCGTTTCAACCGCCGCTGAACTGGCTGGGACTCAGGGCCAGGATCCATAGCATTTTCAGGGCCAGTACCAGGGCCATGGCGTGCAGGATGGCATCGGCGGTCACCTCGGCCGAGAGATGGCCGTGCCGCTGGGCCCGCCGGCCCTCCCAGAGGCCGAGGGCGGCGGTGCTGCCCAGAAACAGGCCTGAGCGGGCCATGGCTTCCCAAAGGGACCACGGTTCGATCGTCGCCATCAGATCGCGCCACTCGCCGAACAGGTCGGCGCGCGGTGTCATCACCATGCCCATCAGCAGCACAGCCACCAGGAACAGGTTGAACAGCAGGGCACCCACCACTGCGGCGGACAGCACCGTGTGCCGCCAGATCTTTGCTCCGGGCCTGCGTGAGCGCTCCAGCCAGTGGGGCATCAGCCGGGTCAGGGCCAGCAGGGCCACGATCAGGGGGCCCAGCAGCTGCAGCACCGTCTGGGCCAGCAGTTCAAGGCTGAACTCGCTGCTCTGGTGCAACGGCCCGACCAGCAGTCGGATCAGACCGGCGCCGAAGGCGACGCCGCCGAGCAGCACCAGACCGGCGCAGTGCAGACCATCCCGTTCGATCGTGCGCAGCAGGTTGGTGTCGGGGCGGGTCATCGACTCAGCCTCGGCGGCTGAGGTCGCCGCGCAGCTCCCCGGCTCTGGGTGGGCTGCAGCCGTGCCTGCTGGCCAGTGGAAACCGGCGAGGCGGGTTGGACCAGGAGCGGGCCATGGCGATCACGGCTGGGTTTGTCGCTGGGGCTGGACCGGCTGGCTGGCTGTGCCCTGTGAACGCTCAGA
>CALPMR020000289.1 GCA_943324725.2 Bordetella parapertussis
ATCTGATAGATGGTGCCCAGCGCCTCCTGGTCGTCAATGCGCACGGCGTCGTCGATGGGGGCATCGGCAAGATTGGCGGTGACGCGGCTGTTGCCGATGCCTTCGGTGATCGAGCTGCCCTCGGCGCGCAGCTCGCCGCTGGTGGCCCAGCTGTAGAGCGCACTGCCATCGGGATCGGCCAGGACGCAGCGCACCGCCTCGCGGCGCTCCTTCAGAAACAGGGCCACCCCGGCATAGGTGCCACCTGTGCCTGTGGCCGCCACCCAGGCATCGATGCGGCCGTCGCACTGCTCCCAGATCTCGGGGGCGGTGCTGTTGTAGTGGGCGCGTCGATTGGCCAGGTTGTCGAACTGGTTGGCCCAGAGCGCCCCGGGGATCTCGGCGGCGATGCGGCCGGACAGGCGCACGTAGTTGTTGGGATCGGCGTAAGGCACGGCCGGCACCGTGCGCACCTCGGCCCCGAGGCTGCGCAGCAGTCCGATCTTCTCCGCCGACTGGGTTTCGGGGATGACGATCAGGGCCCGATAGCCGCGGGCATTGCAGAGGTGGGCCAGACCGATGCCGGTGTTGCCGGCTGTGCCCTCCACCACCGTGCCACCGGGCCGCAGCTCACCGGAGGCCTCCGCCTCCATCAGGATGCCGAGGGCCGCCCGATCCTTGACCGAGCCACCCGGATTCATGAACTCGGCCTTGCCGAGAATCTCGCAGCCGGTGAGTTCACTGAGGGCCCGCAGCCGGATCAAGGGTGTGTGACCCACGGCATCGCTGAACCCCTCGCTGATGCCGCCCATGGAGCCCGCCTGCCGAATCGACGTGTGTGGCTCGGATCGTAGAGAACATCCCTAAGGTCGACCCCAGAGAGGGCTTCGTGATGGGCTTGCAGACCGATGCCGGCACCGACCTTGTCGCGGCTAAAGCCACCTCGGGCGAAGGCGCCGCTGTCGACCCACAGAACGCCCCCGCAACCCTGATCGCCAGTCTGAGAAAGCGACTGCGGCAGGTGCGCCAGCGCAGCGTCGCTCTGATCGAACCCCTGCAGCCGGAGGATCTCTGCCTGCAGGGCATGGCCGATGCCAGTCCGCCCAAATGGCATCTCGGCCACACCACCTGGTTCTTCGAGACCTTTCTGCTGGCGCCGCAGCTGGCGGCTTGGCAGGGCGCGGACCAGCGCTGGGGCTATCTGTTCAACTCCTATTACGACGCCGTCGGTGCCCGCCATCCGCGGCCCCAGCGCGGCCTGCTGACCCGCCCACCGATCGAGGCGGTGCTGGCCTGGCGCCAGCGAGTCGATCAGGGACTGGAGAAGCTGCTCAGCCAGCTCGAACAGCACCCCCCGGAGCGGGCCCAACCGCTGCTGGCGCTGCTGGACCTGGGCCTCCAGCACGAGCAGCAGCATCAGGAACTGCTGTTGATGGATCTGCTCGACGGCTTCAGCCGCAACCCGCTCGAGCCCGCCTATCTCGACGGGGCCGACGGGCCGGAGGCGAACTATGCGGCGGCGATCGCCGAGCCGTCGGGTGCTGGCACGACCGGAGGGGACTGGCAGGCCCATGAGGGGGGCCTGGTGGAGATCGGCCATGGCGAAGCTGAGCCCACCTTCCACTTCGACAACGAGGCGCCCCGCCATCGCCAGTGGCTGGAGCGCTTCGAGATCGCCACGACGCTGGTCCGCAACGAGGCGATCGAGGCCTTCATCGCCGACGGCGGCTACCAGCGGCCGGAACTTTGGATGAGTGAGGGCTGGGCCACGGTGCAGCAACGGCTCTGGCAGGCGCCCCGCTACTGGCGTGGCGATGGGGAGTTCACCCTGGCCGGCCTGCAGCCGCGCCGACCCGAGGCACCGGTGCGCCATCTGAGCTGGTTCGAGGCCGATGCCTTCGCCCGCTGGGCCGGCGCCAGGCTGCCGAGTGAAGCCGAATGGGAACACGCCAACCGGAGCGCGCCGCTGCCCCAGGCCTTCGGCGCGCTGTGGCAGTGGACCTCCAGCCCCTACCGTCCCTATCCGGGCTTCAGCCCCGCCAGCGGCGCCGTCGGCGAATACAACGGCAAGTTCATGTCCTCCCAATTCGTGCTGCGCGGCAGCGCCTATCTCACCCCCGCCGGCCACGCCCGGCTCACCTACCGCAACTTCTTCCCGCCGGCGAGTCGCTGGATGGCGGCGGGCCTGCGCCTGGCCCGCTGATGACTGGCCGCCTCGCCATCGCCGCGCCGCAACTGATCGATCTGCATCCGGCCGCCGCTGACCTGCACCGCTTGGTGGTGGCCGGCATGGAGCGCCAGCCCCGCCAGCTGCCGGCCTGGCTCCTGTACGACGACGAGGGCTCGCGCCTGTTCGACGCCATCTGCCAGCAGCCCGAATACGGCCTCACCCGCACCGAAACGGCCCTGCTGGAGCAGCGGGCGCCCGAGCTGGCCCAGGCCCTGGGGCCCGGCGTGCTGGTGGAGTTCGGAGCCGGCAGCGCCCGAAAGGTGAGCCCCCTGCTGGAGGCGCTGCAACCGGCCGCCTACGTGGCCCTGGACATCAGCACCGGCCACCTGCTCCAGGCCTGCCGGGCGCTGCAGCAACGGCACCCGACAACGCCGGTGCTGGGCATCGGCTGCGACTACAGCCAGCTCGAGCGACTACCCGCCCATCCCTGGCTGGAGCAGCGGCGGCTGGGCTTCTATCCGGGCAGCTCGATCGGCAACTTCAGCCCCGATGAGGCCGTGACCCTGCTGCGACAGTTCCGGAAGCTGCTGGGGCCGGACAGCCGCCTGCTGATCGGCATCGACCAACCCAAGGCGGTGGAGCGGCTGGAGGCGGCCTACAACGATCAGGCCGGTTACTCGGCCGCTTTCGCCCTCAATCTGTTGAGCCGCCTGAACCGCGATCTGGAGGGCGATTTCCGCCTTGAGACCTTCCGCTACCACGCCTGGTGGCAAGCGGAATCCAGCCGTATCGCCATGGCCCTGATCAGCTGCGAACCCCAGACCGTGACCCTGGCGGGACGCCGCTGGGCCTTCGCGGCCGGCGAACCGCTGATCACCGAATGCAGCGTCAAATACACCCCGAGCGCCTTCGCCCAGCTGGCGCAACGGGCAGGCTGGCGCCCACTCCAGCGCTGGAGCGATGCCCAGGGCGACCTGAGCCTGCATCTGCTTGAACCAGCCGATGAATGGGGCCCGGCGACTGATCTGCAGCCAGACTCCATCCAACAGCACAGCGACCGATGAGCCGGGAAGAGCAACGCCAGGCGATGCGCCAGGTGCGCGAAGGCCTGATCGAGGAACTGGAACAGCTTTATCGCCAGGCCTTTGATCGCATCGGCGACCAGGATCTCGGCGAGGGCGCCATCGCCCGACTCACCCAGCTGCTGCTGCGCTCCCGCGAGGCGGCCATCACCCCGTTGCAACAGGAGATCGAAGCGCCGCTGATCACCCGGGCGCCTGGTTGGGCCCCCGAGCCCGAGGCGGCAGGCCCGGCTGACTCCCTTCCCGCTGCCGGCGCGC
>CALPMR020000290.1 GCA_943324725.2 Bordetella parapertussis
ACCTGGATGATGCGCCGCTGCACCAGGGCCCGCGTCACCCGGGCCCTGTGGTGGGTGAAGAATTCCTTGAGCTTGGCCAGAAAACCGCCACCCTCCGTTTCTTCCAGGTAAGTGGCGATCGCCATTACGCCCTCTTCATAGAAGCGGCGTTTTCGGGCCTGGCCTGGCTCGAATTCAAAGAATTCACCCTCGATCAGCTGCCATGTATCATCCGGATTGGCATCGAAAATGTTACAAATTCGGTAGAGCTTGCTTGCTGGAATGCCGAGCATTCTGGCGGCCTCCTTATCGGAGAAGGCGTCGCGTTCGCGCTTGGAGCGGGGATTGGCAGGACTGGCGGCGGATGGTGTGGTCGTCATCAGCGGAACGCCAGCAACGAATCGCGCATCTTCTGCAGACGCTCCATGACGCGGGGATCACCGCCCATGTCCGGATGGTGCTGCTTGGCCAGATGGCGGAAGGCCTCCTTGATGTCATGGGCGGTGGCCGTGGCCGGCTCCAGGCCGAACACATGCCAGGGCCGGAAGTTCTCCAGCACATCGATGCCGTTGATGCAGGTGGCGCCGGTGCGTTGGCGCTCCGCCTGCGGTACACCCACCCATTCGCGATAGAGCTTCTGCCAGTCTGCTTTGGTTTTCAGATCAAAGCTGCGGCCGGCCATGGCCAGATTGAACTCACTTGATTTGCGCAGTTCGGTCGTGTTCTTGCAGCCGAAGACACCGCAGACTGCGGTCTTGAGCTGCGTCAGGGTGAGCACCGGCTGCGGGAACGGTTTGCCGTGGATGAACTCGGCAAAGGCCAGCAGGGCAGCCGCATCGACCGGCCCTGCAGCAAGAAGTTCGCCAATGCGCTGTTGCACGGCAGCGAGATCGAGCTTCTTGCGGGTCGCTGTGCTGGTTGCCGTCCTGGTTGCCGTCCTGGCTGGCGCTGTCGGGTGGGATGGACTCGAAGGGCTGCGGGCTGACACAGAGAATCCACACCAGATTGACCAGGTCTTACAGCTAGCTCAGCTGAGCATCAAAACGGCCATTTGTTCTCCTTCCTTCACGATGCACAGCTGCATCAAGCCGCCAATCCATGCCGCCCGTGCATCGGTTGCGTCTACGGCCCTGTCCTGGCGGTT
Source organism: Bordetella parapertussis (assembly GCA_943324725.2). Classification (GTDB taxonomy): domain Bacteria; phylum Cyanobacteriota; class Cyanobacteriia; order PCC-6307; family Cyanobiaceae; genus Cyanobium. The sequence goes on from CALPMR020000290.1 coordinate 1,124, forward strand.
GCCCAGCTGCTGCGGGCTTGCGGAGCTGAGCCCAGACGTTTCAGCCTGATGCAGTCACCTGGCCCTGTTTGCTGCTAGCAAACAGGGCCAACTTGTACGAATTGATGCTGTAAGCCATCGCCGTCCAGCACCTGTGCATCGATGGAGGTTGAAGAGCGATCAGCGATCAGCGATCAGCGATCCAGTCATCCAGTCATCCAGTGAATTGCATCCCATGACCGCTCCTGCTGGCTGGCTCGTCCTGCCTGCAACTGTGGCAGCGTTTCGGTTCGTCAATCTCATCGCCATCGCCTTTCTGCCCACTGGCAAGGCGATCTGGCGACTGTTGTGGCCGCCCACCCTTCTAGGTTGGGTCGCTGAATCACGGCACTTCTGAGTCTGAGATGGCTGAACAGCGGCTGCGCGACCAATTCGAACTCGATGCCCGGGCCGATCAGGAGTTCGTGGTGCTCACCCTGGCGGCGGGCATGATCGCCAGCCTGGGGCTGTTGGCCAACAGCAGCGCCGTGGTGATCGGGGCCATGTTGATCGCCCCTTGGATGCTGCCGCTGCGGGCGATTGCCTTTGCGATCCTGCAGGGGCGTATCCGTCTGGTGGGCACAGCGCTGCTCACCCTGCTGATCGGCGTGGTGATCACCCTGGGCCTCTCGATCCTGCTGGGGCTGTCGGTGGGACTGCCAATCCTGGGTACGGAGGTTGCCGCCCGTACCCAGCCGAACCTGCTCGATCTTGGTGTGGCCCTGGTGGCTGGCGCCATGGCCACCTATGCCTCGGTGCGCTCCAAGGCCCTCTCCTCGCTGGCGGGCACGGCGATTGCCGTGGCCCTGGTGCCGCCGGTCTGCGCGGCCGGCTTGCTGGTCGCCAAGAGCGACTGGAGCAGTGCCCTTGGTGCCGGCCTGCTGTTCGCCGCCAACCTGCTGGGCATCCTCAGCGGCGGCCTGATCGCCCTGGCCATCTGCCAGCCCGAGCTGCGGCTGAATCTGCTGCGCAGTCGGCTGGGTCTGATCAGCCTGCTGCTGACGGCGCTGCTCCTGATTCCGCTCTCGGGAAGCTTCCTCTCTCTGGTGCGCCAGGCACGCCGTACAGCAGCCCTGGAGCAGATCCAGCAGGCCATCACCCGCTCCCTCAAGAACCACACCATCACCCTCGGCAAGGAGGCCGAACTGATTCAGGTCGGAGTCGACTGGGCTCAGAATCCCCCCTTGATCAGGGCCGCAGTGCGCGTCACGAATCCACGCTTCCCCACAGCCCATCAGGTCGCCGCTGTGCAGGATTACATCAACGAAACCCAGTCGATCCGTTACCGACTTGTTGTGCAGCGGATGTCCGTCGATGTGATCGGTCCTGAGGCTGATCCCAATCCACTCCAGCGTGGTCCTGCTGAACCCTTCTAGAGCCTGGAGCTGCCCCCCCCCAAGGCCGGAAAGGGAACGGAACCACGGCGCACCAGTTGGACCGAGCCCGCCCTTGATGGCCTTACGGGAAGGGCGTTCATCCCTTAGGAGGCCGGGGCAGGGACCTGTAGGGCTTCACATCCGGTTGAACAGCCAGCCCGGTCCAGTCCAGTCAGCAGGCTTCCTTTTCCTTGGGGCATGGCGGCCATGGCCGCCGAGCAGGACGAGATGGGAGACGTCATCGGGGTTGAGCATGGCAGCACCGCCGTAGAGCTTCTGTCCGCCTGGATCGTCGACCGTGAGCAGCGGCAGCAGCGCCAGGGTGTCGGGATTGAGCGAGGGCGCCAGCTTGAAGGATTGGCTCAGTGTGGTGTGCTGACCGTTGTCGACGCTGCCCGAAAACCACCATGCTCTGCGCCCGATTCCAGCTCGGCAGGCCGAACTGAAGATTCCTCAGACAAACACCAGTAGCAGAGGCCCAGGCAGCCTGTACAGCCGGCACCAGGGCTGTGAGCCCAGGCTCAAAGGAGCAGATCAGCCAGGGCAGTCGTCGCAGCGCTGCGTTGCTGCGCCTGTGTTCCGGGGCTGGGGCATGCAGGGTTGCTTCCGCGCCTGCAGCGGTTTGGGTCTCAAATTTCTGGGGCAGCACCCTGGTCGTTGAGTTTTGGTGCGTCCATCCAGGCCAGCCAGAGGCCAGGGACCATGCGGTTGAATGAACACGTTGGCGTAGGGTCTGGCCTTCAGCTGCCGTACTACGCATACTCAGAAAAGTTAATCGCATCGGCATGGTGGACAGCCACACCCCTGACAGGCCCCTCTCCGAGCCCCCCGCCCGGGAGCCCCGTGCTGGCCTCTCCCGCCGTTTCCTGCTGCAAGCCACCGCTGCTGGCATCGCCGGGGCAGCCATCGGCTCAAAGCTGCAGGCAGGGCAAGCAGCTCCCACTCCAGC
>CALPMR020000291.1 GCA_943324725.2 Bordetella parapertussis
ACGACTTCGAGCAGGGCCTGCGCACCCTGATGCGGGAACCCTGGGCCCAGAAGGCCGTGCGCCTGGCAATCGCGGTCGGGCACGATGCCGACCTGGACACCCTGCAACAGTTCATCGGTGCAGAGCCGCCGTCAGCGGCTATGCCGCCAGCGGCTGGCCTCGCTGCCGGCGGCGATCGCCTTCCCGGTGCGCCCCTGTCACGATCCGGGCGGCGGCCGCTGCAGGCCAGCAACGCCACCTCCCTGGCCCAGTACATCCAATGGGCTTCGACGGCCGTAGTCGGCGCCGCCTCGATGCCGGTGAGTCAGGTGGGTAGCCCCAGCCGGACCGAAGCCAATGTGCCCCTGCCCGATCTGCCGCCGACCGTGATCGGTCAGGTTGTCTGGTGAGCCACTGGCTGCCCCCGCTCTGCTGCACCCGCACGGGCGCCTCGCACCTTCGCAAGGGAGCCGTCTGTCAGGACGCCAGCGGTTGGCACTGCTTCCAGGACCGTCAGGGGGAGCTGGTGCAGGTGATGGCCGTGGCTGATGGCCATGGCGGTGCCCGCTACGGACGCAGTGATGTCGGCAGCTGGTTGGCCTGCCGCACGGCCCTGAACACGGCCCGGCAGTTGTTCCAGAGCCAGACGATCGGTGCCGCGACACCGTTGTCGTCACGGCCCCCCGCCCCATGGTTTTTGGCGAGCCAGCTTTTGGCGAGCGAAGCTGCGGCGAGCGGACTTTCGCCGGCAGAGCCTTTTCCGGCAGAGCCTTCGCCGCAGCATCTGCAGCAGCAACAGCAGTGGCTGGGGCAGTGGCTGGGGCAGGAGCTGCCCCGGGTGATTCAGCGTCGCTGGCTGCGGGCGGTCCACAGGCACTGGCGGGCACACCGGCCGGCCACTGACCATGAAGCCTTTTCACCGCTGCTGTACGGCACGACCCTGGGGCTGGTGGTGATGACACCGCGCTGGTGGGGCCACACCGGCCTCGGCGACTGGGATCTGCTGCAGCTGCAGGCCAGTGGGGCCCAACTGCTGAGCCAGGAGAGCGATCCAGCCGCCGCTGGCGAGGCCACCTTCAGCCTCTGCCTCCCCGATGCCGCCGCTCACTTTGCGTCCCGCACCGCCATTCAGCGGCTCGATGCCGAGACAGCAGCGTTCGCCCTGCTGTTGAGCACCGATGGCATCCGCAAGTCCTGCAGCACCGATGCCGACTTTTTCGCCCTCGGCGCTTACCTGGGCCAGGCGCCGTTGCCCCTGGCCGCTGAGCCTGCTGTCGATCTGGCGGCGAGCCTGGATCGCATCAGCAGCCAGGGCAGCGGCGACGACGTGACGGCGGCGGTGGCCCACTGGCTTCCGGGGGAGCCGTCGCCGCCGATGGCCTCGTCGCTCACTGGGCTGGGCCCGGCCGGCCCCCAACTCCAGCCCTGCCGGCCCCGCAGCCTTGAGCCGTCGCGACGGATTGAGGTTGTCGATCCTGTCCCCAACGGTCCAGTTCAGGTCGATGCATCCCAGGCTGCCCCGATCGCGGCCCCACGGTCTGCCACAGGTTCAGGCCGGAGGCCCAGGCCGGGCCGGCGCCGTCCACTCGCCGCTCAGGTCCTGGTCGGTGCCGTGCTGCTGGGCGGTCTCGGCGCTGCGGCGTTGGCCCTGTTCAGGTTCGGGCCGCTGGGCCGCGTCGTACCGCTGCAGTCCCCGGCCGTTCAGGCGCCGATGGGCGCCGAACGGCTCGAACGCGTGCAGCAGCAGCTCTGGGAGCTGTGTGCGGGGGATCGGCCGATCCAGCCGCTCCTGGTGCAGCCCCAGCGGCAACAGCCCCTTGCCCGCCCTGACCTCGATCCCCTCGAGACGCTGATCGGCCTGAGCGATGACGCCGCCAGCGGCGCCGGCCAGCAGCACGATGCCTTCCACGGCTGCCCCTCGCTCCAGCAGGACTGACATCTGTGGCGAAGCCCAGCAGGCACGCGTGTCGTTCGCTGGATTGCTCCAAGCTGGCGAGCGGCAGCCCAGGGCCTGGCGAACACACCAGAACGCAAGCCGATCCACGGCAGATTGAGTGTCGACAGCTCTGGGCTCCGCGATCAGCCGCCTCAGCCCAGGTAGGGATCGAGGAAGCTGAGCGGCCGGGCCATGGTGGCCGAGAAGCCGAGGATGCCCCGGTCCCGGTGGCTGTAGAGCACGGTGTCGTCCGACTCGAGCAGGAAGGTGCCACCCCGTTGGCTGAGGAAGTCGTCGCGCGGCACGTAGGTGCGCCAGTGGCCGAGCACCTCGCTCATGTTGCGCAGGCGGACCGTGGCCAGCTCGAACGGCCGCTGGAAACCGCTGCCGCCGGCTCTGGCGAAGACCTTCCCCTGGATCGGCGGCAGGGGGCCGGCCTGGATCGTCTCGTCGTCGGCGATGAGCTGGGGGGCGTTGCGATCTCCCGTGTAGCCGCGCAGCACTTCGGCCAGGGTGCCGGGGGAACCGATGCCGGCACACATCAGCAGCAGGTTGGGCCAGGGTCCACCAAGCTGCTGCAGGCCTGGGTAGAGGCCCAGAGCCCGATGCAGCTGGGGCTCCTCCTCCACCAGCAGGCATTCGCGGGGAAAGTCCGTGAAGGCACAGAAGCGTTGGCGGCTGGCCTCGTTGCCGATGCCGATCGCCAGCACGGCGATCCCGGCGGACTGCAGCTGCGGCAACACGGGCACCAGGGCCTGGGCGTATTCGAGGCTGTCGAAATCCCCCAGCTGGCTCAGCAGCAGCACCAGGCGGCGCTGGCCCCGCCCCATGCCGGCCACGGAGTCGAGACGTTCGAGCAGGGCCTCAGGCGCCTTGGCGCGCCGATCGGAGCTGGACATGGGCGGGGCGACGCTCAGGAGGGCACCATCGTGGCGCGCGCCAGGAAGGTTTCGGCAGCGGCGGCCAGGCTCTGGCGCCGGGCCGGCTCGATCCGATCGAGCAGGCTCACCATCATCGACAGGCGGGGATTGGCGCGAAAGAAGTCGCGGTGGCGCTCGATGAAGCGCCAGTAGAGGCCATCCCAGATCTCGCACCAGGGTCCGCGCTTGAAATCTCCCATCTTGAGGATGTAGTTGGAGCCGCAGATGTAGGGCTTGGTGGCAAAGATGCCGCCGTCACTCATCTGGCCCATGCCGTACACATTCGGGCCCATCACCCATTCGTAGGAATCGAGGTAGCGCTCCATGAACCAGCGCTGCACCTCCCGGGGCTGGATCTCGCAGAGCAGCATCAGGTTGCTGATCACCATCAGCCGCTCGATGTGGTGGTTGTAGCCCAGGCGATTGACGCGCTGGATCGCCGTATCGAGGGGTGGCAGACCGCTGCTGCCGTCGTTCCAGCAGGGCGCCAGCAGGCGGTGGTGGTTCCAGAAGTTGCTGCTGGCCTGGCGTTCGCCGTGCACCCGATCGATGCCGCGCACGAACTCACGCCAACCGATCAGCTGGCGCAGGAACCCCTCCAGCGAAGCGATCGGTAGCGGTTG
>CALPMR020000292.1 GCA_943324725.2 Bordetella parapertussis
AAAATTATGGACTTTCCCTATATTGTCAATGGTCCGTTCTCGAAATCTGCCTTGGACTGCTGAGGTCAATTTAGCGTTGAAAGCGAATAATATCTTGGCCGCGTAAATATTTGTAAAAAGTTTATTCATTTTGCGATTTCCAAGCCTAGTGGCCAGTGAAGTTGACAGACTGATGGGATATTTTAGAATTGCCGCAAGCCTCGATTGTTGTTGAGTCAGCAGGCTGACGTCAAGGCCATGCTCCAGGCATTCTTGAATTGCAAGAGACAAGTAGTCATAGTTCAGGCATACTGGAAGCACTTTGACTTGGTCTTCTTCGGCCAGGGCTTTTGCAAGATTCCTGATGTAGTGATAGATGCCGGTTCTCGAGGCCTTGTTGTTTCGCCCCATCCCCAGGACAGAAACCTCGTACAGAACGATGATCATTTAATAGGGTCTCTTGATTTTCAAGCTTACGCCATGTAGCTCCATTCGGGTCTGCAAACTGCCCCACATGTATTGTTTTCCCATCCTAAAACGGCGACCTGCATTCAGGAGTGCATCTCCGGGACCGGCTCCTATATCGGCTGACTTTGGTCCGATGGCGTCGCTCCTGTGCCTATAAGGATGTAGTCTCGTCGGCTCCACAGCAATGCGGGTGGTAGGGGGCGTCAGCACGCCACACCCGCTGAGCGAATGGACTGATCTCCGGAGCCATGGAAATCCGCTCCAGGCTGGCCTTGATCTCATGCAGGCTTTCCCTCTGGCGCGTGGCCTGCACGAGTTTCTGCCAGCTGGGATGGAGCCAACTGTGGGGAGCGCCTTGATCTGATGACCGATGCGTTTGCTGCGTGGATTCGATGCGCAAGCTGCGCCTTCGAAGGTGTCGAGCCCCGTCAAAGGCTTTTCTGGGTGTGGGTGGGATGGGCTGGAATCCGAACATGAACGGCAGCGTGCCGGCGGGCAGTCCCGACCTGCTTTCGCGTTTGCCGGCTGGTCTGGGGATTGATGTAATGCTCCGGCAGGGTGATTTCACTCGGTGGTGGCATGCGGGTGAGGCACAGTGCCAGCTGGGCTTGCTTCGCTTGGGCAAAGGGTTGGAGGGCAGTTTCGAAGAGGCTGCCTTAGGGCTAGGCATCGTCGGTTTAAGCTCTTGTGGTCTAGGCCTTCTTCGCCAGCTCCACCTTCTATGAAAGCCGTGATCCTGGCCGGCGGCCTGGGCACCCGTATCAGTGAGGAAACCCACCTCAAGCCCAAGCCGATGGTGGAAATTGGTGGCAGGCCGATTTTGTGGCACATCCTTAAAATTTACTCGCAACATGGCATTCATGATTTTGTAGTCTGCTGTGGCTACAAGGGCTATGTGATTAAGGAGTATTTTGCCAATTATTTCCTGCACAGCAGCGATGTCACCTTCGACATGGCCTCCAACAGCATGGAGGTCCACCAGCAGAAGGCGGAGCCCTGGCGTGTCACCCTCGTCGATACCGGAGAGAACACCCTCACGGGCGGGCGCCTCAGGAGGGTGGCTGCCTACCTCGACGACGGGCCTTTCTGCTTCACCTATGGCGATGGTGTTGCCGATGTGGATGTGACAGCCCTGATCGACTTCCATCGACAGGAGGGCCGCTGGGCCACCCTCACCGCCGTTCAGCCCCCCGGCCGCTTCGGTTCGCTGGCCTTCGAGCGGGGCCGGGTGCTCTCCTTTGAGGAGAAACCCCAGGGAGACGGTAGCTGGATCAATGGCGGTTTCTTCGTGCTGGAGCCCGAGGTGCTCACCACCATCTCCGGCGATGAGTCGGTGTGGGAGCGGGATTGTTTGCCGGTGATCGCCGAGGCCGGCCAGCTCAATGCCTATCAGCATCAAGGCTTCTGGCAGCCGATGGACACCCTGCGCGATCGCCAGCAGCTGGAGGAGCTGTGGGCGAGCGGCAAGGCTCCCTGGAAGTGCTGGTGAACCCTGATCCTTCCTTCTGGAGCGGGCGGCGGGTGCTGCTTACGGGCCATACCGGCTTCAAGGGCAGCTGGCTGGCCCTGTGGCTGCTGGAGCTCGGCGCGAAGGTCACCGGCTTCGCCCTGGAGCCGGAGACCGATCCCAGCCTGTTTGCCCAGCTGGAGCTGGAGCGGCGCCTTGAGCATCGCCTCGTCGACATCCGCGATGACACCCTGCTGACGGAGCTGGTTGCCGAAACACGTCCTGAGCTGGTGCTGCACCTGGCCGCCCAGCCCCTGGTGCGCCGCAGCTACGCCGAGCCCACGGCCACCTGGGCCACCAATGTGATGGGCACCATTCACCTGCTGGAGGCCCTGCGCCGCCTGGAGCAGCCCTGCACGGCGGTGCTGATCACCACCGACAAGGTCTACCGCAACAACGAATGGCTCTACGGCTACCGCGAAAACGACCCCCTCGGCGGCCATGACCCCTACAGCAGCAGCAAGGCGGCGGCGGAACTGGCGATCGCCAGCTGGCGTGCCAGCTTCTGCGGCTCCTTGCCCCACCAGAGCCCCCAGCTGCGCATCGCCAGCGCCCGGGCCGGCAACGTGATCGGCGGGGGTGACTGGGCTGCAGACCGGATCGTGCCGGATGCGATGCGGGCCCTGGGGCGGGGCGAGCCGATCGGCGTGCGCAATGCGGCGGCCACCCGCCCCTGGCAGCACGTGCTGGAGCCCCTGGGCGGTTATCTGCTGCTGGCGGAGCGTCTGAGCGCCGATCCCTCCTTGGCCACCGCCTTCAACTTCGGCCCCCAGCTGGAGGCCAATCGCAGCGTGCGTGAGTTGGTGGAGCAGGCCCTGCGCCACTGGCCTGGAAGCTGGCAGGATCAGAGCGATCCCCAGGCCCCCCACGAGGCCAGCCTGCTCAACCTGGTGATCGACAAGGCCCACCACCAGCTGGGCTGGAGCCCCCGCTGGGATTTCGCCACCACCGTGGAGCGCACTGTGGGCTGGTACCGGCAGGTGCAGGAGGGGCAGGCGTCGGCCTTGGCCTGCTGCCTGGCGGATCTGGAGGCGTTTTGAGTCGGTGAAATCCAGGAGTGCGCACGCCCAGCTGGAATAGGAACCTGCATCAGAATCAGGCTACTGACCTTTAAATACTCCGAGTCCGAACTGGCCGCCTACCTCACCTCCCATCCGCGTGACCTCGCTTCCCGACCTCAAGGCCCAGATCCTCAGCCTCACGCGTGACTACGCCCGCCAAGCCCACGCCTCCCATCGCCCTGCGGTGGATCCCGCTCGCACCCCCTGGACGGAGGGCAGCCCGATCCCCTATGCCGGCCGGGTCTTCACCGAAGACGAGGTGGAGGCCGCCGTGTCGGCCACCCTCGATTTCTGGCTCACCCTTGGGGCCGAAGGCGAGGCCTTCCAAAACGAACTGGCCGCCTTCCTCGGCGTGCGGGCCTGCTTGGCGGTGAACTCAGGGTCCTCGGCCAACCTC
>CALPMR020000293.1 GCA_943324725.2 Bordetella parapertussis
CAACAGCGGCAGGGCTGCCTCAAGATCGCCCCGACGGGCCTGGACCAGTCCCAGTCGCTCCAGGGCGTCGGCATCGGCGGGACTCTGTCGCAGCCAGTGGCGCAGGCTGGTTTCAGCCAGGTCCAGATCGCCGTTTTCGAGGGCGCGGCGGGCAATGCTGAGGGCGGTGGTCATCGTGGCTGCGGCCGGTTGGCGTTGAGCTCCTGCAGGTGGGGCAGCTGCCGGGCCAGCTCCCCAGCCAGTCGCTTGATCAGCTCGGGCCAGTCGCCCGCACGGTGCTGACGGAACAGGCGCATCGAGGGATACCAGGGGCTGCTGTCACCGTCGAGTCCCCAGCGCCAGTCGGGCCCCTGTTTGAGCAACAACCAGAGCGGCAGGCCCAGGGCGCCACACAGATGGGCAAGGGCGCTGTCGCTGCTGATGATCAGATCGCAGCAACTGGCCAGAGCAGCGGTGTCGAGAAAGGACCAGGCCGCATCGACCTCCTGCTGGGCTGGGCAGAAGCGCTCGCGGAAGGGGCAGCTGGCCAGTTGCTCAGCACCCGGACCTTTCTGCAATGACAGAAATTGCACCTGGGGCCACTGGCTGAGCGGCTCCAGCAGGGCCAGGGGCAGGGAGCGGCCATGCACAGCGCCGGTTTCCGCCTCCGGATTGCCCTGCCAGCCCAGACCGATCACCAGGCCGCTGCCCCGGTTGAGCCGCTGTCGCCAGTAGTCGATCCGCTCCAGCGGCGCCTGTAGGTAGGGAACGGCCGCAGGCAGTTCCCAGGGGCTGGTGCCCAGGGCCTGAAACACTGACAGCAACGGCAACCAGGGACCGCGGTGCTCGGCGGACTGCTGGGGTGTCCAGACAAAATCGGCGAGGCCGGCGGCGGCCACCAGATCCACCAGAGGCTCGCACAGGCACAGGGCGACGCTGCCGGCCAGGGCGCGCAGGCTGGGGGCGTAGCGCACGAATTGGAGCATGTCCCCCAGACCCTGTTCGCCCACCAGCAGCAAGGGCCCGGCGGTGACCGGGCCGCCACGCCAACGGGGACTGGCTGGCCGCACCTGGGGAATGACCGGCTGGCGGCGCTGAAAACGCGCTTCATAGTCGTCCCAACCCTGGTGGAGACCGCTGGCCAGCAGGCGGCAGATGCCGCGGTTGGCTCGGATGTCGGCCTTGTCAGGCTGGGCGGCAACCGCCGCTTCGAAGGTCTCCAAGGCTTCGACCAGGCGGCCACTTTCCTGGAAAGCCAGGGCCAGATCGGCCAGCAACGCGGGGTCGTCCGGTTGAAGAGCATGGGCCCTGGCCATGGCGTCCAGGGCCTCCTGGGGCCGTTGCAATTCCCGCAGCGCCTGGGCCCGGGCGATCAGGGCGGGGGCAAAGTCCGGCCGCAGCGCCAGGGCCTGATCGCAGGGCACCAGGGCCTCGCCAGGCCGCCCCAGCAGCCGCAGCGCCACCGAGAGATTGGCCAGGGCCTCGGCATAGGTGGGCCGCAGCTGCAAGGCTCGTTCGACGCTGGCGAGGGCCAGCTGGGGCTGCTCAAGGGCCAGCTGGGCGGCGCCGAGGTTGGCGAGCAACTCCGCCGTCTCACCAGAGCCCGCCAGGGCCGCCTCGTAGGCCTTGTTGGCTGATCGGTACTGGCCGGCGAAATAGAGCGCATTGCCGAGATCGACCAGCTCATCCCACTGGGCTGGATCATCAGTGGCGGCAGCCTGCAGCAGGGTGATCGCCTCGATGGCCCGACCCTGACGCTTCAGGACATGGACGCTGGCTCGCAGGGCCGGGGCATGACCTGGCTGGAGTTGCAGCGCCCGGCCCAGGGCCTCCAGCGCTGGCCCCGACTGCTGCAGGCCCTGCAGCACGATGCCGAGGTTGCACCAGCTCTCGGCCGCATCGGGCTGCAGGGTGACGGCCCGCTCGAGCACGGTTCGGGCCGGCGCCAGGCGGCCCTGGTTCTGCAGTACGACACCGAGGCTGTTGAGGGAGGCGCCGTGGTCCGGCTGAGCCTTCAAGGCCCGTTCCAGCAGGGACTCACCGCTGGCGAGATCACCGCGCCTGCACTGCACGATCGCCAGACGTTCAAGCACATCGGCATCCTCGGGATGCTGATTCAGCAGTTGCTCCAGCAGGGCCTGGGCCTGATCCAGATCACCGCGGCTGAGGGCTGAGCGGGCCTCGCGGAGATCGGCAGACATGGGTGCGGGGCAACAGGGCGCGCCAGGCGATCGGCGGCCTGCATTCTGGTCATTTTGAGAAGGGAGATCAACAACGGGACAGCCCAGTGCCCATGGCCGATCACCTCAATCCGTGCGCGTTCCGGACCTGCGCTGGGAATCCTTTCAAGGTGCTGCCTGTCAGCCCATGGGTTCCGCTGATCGCATCCGGCGCCTGGCGATGGCGGGGCTGGCGCTGTTGCTGGCCGGCCTGTTCCTGGCCAATCTGCTGCGCCCGATCGAGCCTGGGCCCCACGATCCGATGCGGTTGCTGGGCCAGACGGATGGGCCTGTCGCCGCAGTGTTGCGCGGCACCTTGCTGGAGGATCCACGGCCGGTGCTGCTGCCCCAGGCGGCCGAAGCGGTGGTGGCGCCTGGACTGGCGGCCAGAGAGACCCCGGGCGCGCCGGTTCCGGGTCTGCCGGTTCCGGCTCTGCCGGTTGCTGCTGTGCCGGTGCCGGCGCCGGCCTGTCGCGTGCTGATCGAAACGGCCGGGGGCCGCACGGAGCTCCAATTCGAACCCTGCCCCAACCTGCGTCAGGGTTGGTTGCTGCGGGTGAGCGGCAGCCTGCGGCGGCCGCTGCCAGCCCCCCATCCCCTGCTGGCAGGTCCGGCGGAACGGCTGGCCAGACAGCAGAGCTGGAGCCGCCTGAAGGTCGAGCAGTTCCAGGTGCTGGAGCGGCCATCGACCCCGGTGGTGGATCTGCGCCGGACCATCGCCGCGCGGCTGATCGAGGCCGCAGGTGCAGAGCGGGGTGGCCTGCTGGCGGCCCTGGTGCTCGGCAGTGCGGTGGTGCCGTTGCCGATCGAGCTGCGCGATGCCTTCCGGGCCGCCGGACTGTCCCATGCGTTAGCGGCCTACTGAAACCCCTGCAAACACTGATCTTTCACCCCCCAGAGTTCAGATGAATGCCACTTCCTTCAGCTCCGCCTCTATCGCTTCAGCCCTGGAGTCAACCGCTCGCCGGCTCGCTCGGCCGGTATCGGTTGTGATCACTCTGGCCATCATGACCTACGCCGCCGGGCATGCCCTTGGCTCCGCTGTTCACGGGACCAACGACACCCTGGCCGCCGCCGTCTCTGGCCGCCCAGTGCTGGTCAGCGTCCGCACTGCTCCGGTCCCGGCAGCTCCCACCCTCCCCGTCGTCGAGGCCGTCCAGTCCGCCATCGCGAAGGTCGCCGTCACTCCTGAGCAGTTCGA
>CALPMR020000294.1 GCA_943324725.2 Bordetella parapertussis
CGAGGTGCTCAGCCCCCAGATATGCAGCTCCGCCACGGTCCGCACGCCCGGCAGGGAGGCCAGAGCCCGTTCCACCTGGGGCAGATCGACATGCCGGGGAGCGGCGTCGAGATTGAGGGCCATCGCCTCGCGCAGCAACCCCCAGGCACTCCAGATCACGACCAAGCCAACGCCGATGGCTGTGAGGGCATCAAGCCAGAGCCAGCCGGTGGCACCCACCACCAACGCACTGAGCAGCACGGCCACCGACACGGCGGCATCGGTGAGCAGGTGCAGCACCGCCGCCCGCTGGTTGAGGTCGTGATGGTGGTCGTGGCCGAACAGACGGGCCGAGAGCAGGTTGATGACGATGCCGGCGGCGGCGGCCCAGGCGACAGGACCGGCGATCAGCGGCACGGGATTGAACAGCCGCTGGATCGCTTCCACCACCACCACCGCTCCGGCGGCGAAGATCAGCAGCCCGTTGACCAGCGAGACCAGCTGGGTGCTGCGGCCGTAGCCGTAGGTGAAACGCCCCCGTGCCGGGCGGCGGCTGAGCCGATCGGCCCCCCAGCCGAGGGACAGCCCGACCACATCGCCGGCGTTGTGAAGGGCATCGCCGATCAGGGCCAGCGACCCGAAGCTGATGCCGATCGCCAGCTGCAGAGCTGTCAGGCCGCTGTTGAGGGCGATGCTCCAGCGGAAGGCGCTGCCGACACGATTGTCGTTGTGGTGGTGACGGCCATGGTTCTGGCCGTGAGGGTGATGCTGGTCGTGGTTGTGGTGCTGGTGGGAGCCGTGATCGTGGCTGTGAACTAGCGAAGCGTGGTCGTCGTGGTCGTGATGGATGGCGCCCATGGACTCAGGTCTCCTGCTGGGCCGCCAGGTAGAGGGCGATCATCTCCTCCATGCCCTGCTGAGTGCGGCCATGGGGCCGCAGCCCCTTGGCTGCCCAGACCCGGTCGAGCTCCATGCGCAGATCTTCGGGAATCCAGCAAGAGAGCAGGACCTTGCCTTCCCGGCTGGAGGAACAGCGCTTGGCGGCCATCGACGCTCCGTTCTCGATCGAATGAATGTATACATGTAGCAGACTCCTGCTTGAGCACGTGTCCCCTGCCACCGCCGCCCCAAACGTCAGCCCGACCGCCGTCAACACGGCTCACCAACGTCGCTACCGATGGATCCACGGCGGCCGAGACGTCGAGATCGCCCTCAGCGACAGCGGCGGCCCTGGTCCGGCCTGGCTGCTGCTGCCGGCCCTGAGCACGATCGCCAGCCGCAGCGAATGGCAACCCTTCTGCGATGCCATCGCCGACCAACAGCAGTCCTCATCCGCACGGCCCCGGCTGATCAGCGTCGACTGGCCCGGCTTCGGGGAGAGCGAACGGCCGCGCCTGCCCTACGACGCCGAGCTGCTGGCGCGCTTCCTGGCCGACTTCCGCCGTGATTGCTGCCCGGCCGACTGCGGCCTGATCGCCGCCGGTCACGCCGCCGGCATCGGCCTGCTCGCTTCCCAGCGCCATGGCCTGGCGTTGCGCGAATGGGTGCTGGTGGCGCCCACCTGGCGAGGCCCCTTCCCCACCATGGCTCGCCGGCGGAGCCGGGCTTTTCCGCTGATCCGCGCTGTGGTGGAGGCGCCACTGCTGGGCCCTTTGCTCTACCGCCTCAACACCAGCCGCTCGGTGCTCAGCTGGATGAGCCGCCGGCACGTGGATGTGGCCGGGCCGGGCCTGACGCCCGAGGGCATCAGCGAGCGGCAGCAGATCGCCCGCCAGCCGGGTGCACGCTTCGCCAGCGCCGCCTTCGTGAGCGGGGGGCTGGATCCCTACGACGATCCTCAGGGCTGGATCACGGCAGCGCGGAACCTTGGGGCACCCCTCACGGTGGTGGTGGCTGATCAGTCGCCGCCCAAGTCGCTGGCCGAGATGCAGGCCCTCGCTGCCGTTGCCGATTGGGTGTTGCACCTGAGCGGGCGCCTCGGCGCCCACGAGGAGTTCGGACGGGGGTTGGCAGCGATGCTGGGCTGAAGGATCGTGTCGGTGATGACGCGTACACCATGAGCTCGCAACGACGCGGCCAGCTGACGGGCCTGGGGGCCGCCGTGCTGTTCGGCTGCAGCGCCCCTTTGATCAGCACGATCACCGGATCCAGTTCGGCCCTGAGCATCGCCGGCCTGCTTTATGGCGGCGCCACCCTGGCCCTGCTGATGGTGCGCCTGATGCGGGGGAAAGGGTCGAAACCCCGCTGCATCGGCAGGACTGGCCGGCACTGGCAATCCTCACCCTGCTGAGGGGCGTGGTGGGTCCGGTGGCGCTGGTGCTGGGCCTGGGCCGGTTACCAGCTGCCTCCAGTTCGCTGTTGCTCAACCTTGAGGCGGTGTTCACCCTGGCGGACGAAGCTCTGCGGCTGGAGTTCCGCTGCACACTGCGGTTGGAGCGGAGCGACGACGTGCGCTCCCGGGGGGACCAGAAGGATGCAGGCCTTGATCGAGATCCAGCCGGACCAGGCGCTCCCAGCCAACCGATGGCTGTCAGCCTGGCCTTGGGATGGCGAAGCACCGGCGGCGACCATGAAGTGCCACCGTGAACGATCCGCAGCCTTGAACCCCTCAGAATCCGATGGCTATGACCAGTGAACCCATCCGCTTCACCGATGGGGCCGGCTACGACCGCTTCATGGGGGTCTGGAGCCGCCTCGCCGGCCAGGGATTCCTCGACTGGATCGCCCCGAACCACGGCCAGCGCTGGCTGGATGTGGGCTGTGGCAATGGTGCCTTCACCCAACTGATCGCCCAGCAGAGCGAACCGCTCACGCTTGTCGGCATCGACCCTTCGGAGGCGCAACTTGCCTATGCCCGGCAGCAGCCCCTGCTGCAGAGCGTGGACTTTGTCAACGCCGACGCCATGGCCCTGCCGTTCCCGGACGACGCGTTCAATCTTGCGGTCATGCCGTTGGTGATCTTCTTCGTACCGGAACCGGCACAGGGTGTGGCCGAAATGGCGCGTGTTGTGGCCCCGGGTGGAATCGTGGCCGCCTATGCCTGGGACATGGAGGGTGGGGGCTTCCCTTATCAGAGCGTGAATGAAACCCTCGGCTCCGTCGGCAGGGCCATCCCCATGCCACCCAGTGTCGGGGCCTCCCGCCTTGATGGGTTGATGGATCTCTGGAGCACCGCCGGCCTGGGCGACATCCACACCAAAGTGATCACGGTGGAACGCACTTACCCCGACTTCGACGAACTCTGGAACACCGTCCGCGGGGGGCCGAGCGCCGGTCAGGCCCTCGCGGCCATGAGCGAGGCGGAACGCACCCACTTCCGTGAGCTGCTGCAAGCCCGCCTGCAGCCAGCCGGTAGCGGCTCGATCACCCTGGCAGGGCGGGCCCATGCCATTCGGGGGAAGGTGCCAA
>CALPMR020000295.1 GCA_943324725.2 Bordetella parapertussis
AGCGGGCCGGGCTGCTGGCCAGCGCCCTGGTGGCGGGCCTGCTGCTGAGCAGTTGCGGCCAACGGCAACGGCCTGAGAGCAACAGCCTCGGCGTCTATTCCGGTCGCCACTACAACACCGATCAGCAGCTCTACAGGCAGTTCGAGGCCCGCACCGGCATCAAGGTGAAGCTGCTGGAGGGCCAGGACGATGCCCTGATCGAGCGCCTGCGCAACGAGGGCAGCAGCAGCCCGGCCGATGTCCTGGTGCTGGTGGATGCCGCCCGGCTGGCCAAGGCCGCCGAGGCGGGCCTGTTCCGCCCGATCGATTCGGCCGCCCTGCGCCGCGAGGTGCCGGCCAACCTGCGCGATTCGAAGCAGCGCTGGTTTGCCCTCACCCGAAGGGTGCGCGCCGTGGTGGTCAACCCCGCGCTGGTGCCGCCCGCCAGCATCCGCAGCTATGCCGATCTGGCCAGCCCGGCGCTGCGGGGCAAGCTCTGCCTGCGCAACGGTCTCAGCGTCTACAACCAGTCCCTGGTGGCCGACCAGCTGATCCAGCGGGGCGAGGCGGCCACCAGGACCTGGCTGCAGGGCCTGGTGGCCAATCTGGGCCAGCCCTTCTTCACCTCCGACATTCCCCTGGCCCGGGCCGTCGGTCAGGGCCGCTGCGGGGTGGGGCTGGTGAACACCTACTACGTGGCCCGCATGCTCTCCGGAAAAGCCGGTGCCGACGACCAGGCCGCGGCCCGGCAGCTGCGGCTGATCCTGCCCGATCCGGCCCACGTCAACATCAGCGGCGCCGGTGTCACCGCCAGTTCCCGCAACGTCGAGGCCGGCCGCCGGCTGATTGAGTTCCTGGCCTCCCCCTCCGGCGGCCACGGCTATGCCGAGGCCAACAACGAATATCCGCTGACGGGCACAGGCTCCAACCCGATCCTCAAGGGCTTCGGGCCGTTCCGCGACGACGGCGTCTCCGCCGAGGCGATGGGCGCCCGCAACAAGCAGGCCGTGCTGCTGATGCGGGCCGCCGGATGGTCCTGAGCCCCAGCCAGCCCGGCAGGCCCGGCCGCTTCCCGGATGGGCGCTCCGGAGCGGGGCCCAGCGGAGCGGGGCCGGCCCTGGCCGGACGCTCCGGACTGCTGACCCTGGCCCTGGCCGTGGCCTCGCTGGCCCTGCTGCCGGTGCTGGCCCTGGTCAGTTTCGCCGTCCAGAGCCGGGGCTCAACCCTCGGCCTGGGGAGAGCAGGCCTGGAGCAACTGGCCAGCACCCTGAGCCTGGTGCTGGGGGTCGGCCTGGCCGGCGCGGCCCTGGGCACCGCCAACGGCTGGCTCTGCGCCAGCTGCCGCTTCGGCGGTCGTCGCTGGCTGCGGATCGCCCAGCTGCTGCCCCTGGCCACGCCCGCCTACCTGCTGGCCGCCACCTTGATCGATCTGGGCAGCCGCTGGGATCACACCATCGCCGGCCGGGGCTGGGCGATCGCCGTGCTGACCCTGAGCACCTACAGCTATGTGTTTCTGCTGGCGACGGAAAGTTTCGCCGCCAGCGGTCGCCGCCTGCTGGAGGCCAGCCTCAGCCTGGGCGTCGGCCCCTGGGGCAGCTTCCGCCGCGTGGCGCTACCGATGGCCCTGCCCGCGATCGGCGCCGGCATCGCCCTGAGCGCCATGGAGGTGGTCAACGACCTCGGCGCCGTGGAACTGCTCGGCGTGCCGACCCTCTCGGGCGGCATCCTGCAGCGCTGGCAGAGCGAAGGCGATCCGCAGGGAGCCGTGGGACTGGCCCTGATCGCCCTGGTGATCGTCAGCCTGCTGGTGGCCGCCGAACAGCAGCTGCGCCGTCGCAGCCGCCGCTGGACCACGAGCTCTGGCGGCGCCCTGGGCCAGGCCTGGGAGCTGCACGGCTGGCGCGCCCTGCTGGCCCAGCTGCTCACCGCCCTGCCGCCGCTGGCCAGTCTGGGACTGCCCCTGCTCTGGGCCGGCCTCAGCTGGGATCAACTGCAGGGGGAAGCCACGGGCGAACTGCTCGGTCTCAGCCTGCGCAGCCTCGGCCTCGGCCTGGGGGCCGCCCTGATCACCGGCCTGCTGGCCCTGATCCTGACCATGGCCCAGCGCTGGATTCCCCTGGCCGCCCTGCAACGGCTGAGCTTCGTGGCCGGCATGGGCTACGCGCTGCCGGGAGCCGTGCTCGCCCTGGCCCTGCTGCTGCTCGGCGGTCCGCTGCAGCTCAGTCCGCTGCTGCTGCTGGTCTGGGGCTACGGCGACCGCTTCCTGGCCGTCTCCAAGCAGGGGCTCGATGCCGCCCTGGAGCGCCTGCCGCCCAGCCTCGATGAGGCCGCCACCGGCCTGGGCTGCAGCTGGAGCGGTGCGGCGCGGCGGGTGCAGCTGCCGCTGCTGCGGGGCCCCTTGCTGGTTGGGGCCCTGCTGGTGTTCGTGGATGTGGTGAAGGAGCTGCCGCTCACCTTCGCCCTGCGCCCCTTCGACTTCGACACCCTGGCGGTGCGGGTGTACCAGTACGCCAGTGACGAGCGCGTCGGGGCCGCTTTGCTGCCGGCCCTGCTGATCCTGCTGCTGGGGCTGGCCGCCTCCCTGGCCCTGATGCCGGGGCTGGATCAGGCCGCCAGGGGCGCCGATTCGACCAGTTCCGGGGCCAGGCGCAGACCGGGCTGATCGCTGGGCACCACCAGCAGCTGGTCCTGGCGGATGCGGGAGATCAGGCGGGTGGTAGTGACCCGGGTGGTGCCGATCAACTCGGAGAGGCGGTCATGGGTGAGCCGGAAGGGCAGATCGCACCAGGGGCCGCAGCGGCGGCCGAGGCGCCGCACCAACAGACTCAGCAGCGCATGCAGCCGCTGCTCGGCACTGCCGAGATGGCGGATGCGCAGCAGCTGCAGCGTCCATTCGTTGACCGCATCGAAGCCCACCCCCGGCTGCGGCTGGGCATCACGGCGGAAACTGAGGGACGTCAGGGCCTCCAGGCACACCCCTTCACTGCAGAGGCGCTCGCTGCAGAGATGGTCGCCGCTCTGCAGGAAGGCGAGGGTCATGCCGCCGGTCTCTTCGCAGGGACAGAACACCCTGGCCACCCCCTCGAGCACCTCGAGGGTGCTGCCGGCGGGCCGGCCGGCGGGATCGAGCAGCAGCGCCTGACCGACGCGCAGGCGCACGATGGCGGCGCCATCCAGGGGACGATCTCGGAAGCTCATGGACAAGGGAAGGCGGCGCCCCGGATCGACGCCTTGTTGAGAACGGCTCGCAACATAGCCCGAGCGGCCGTCGTTTTGCAAGCGATTCTCATTAGCGGCAAGAAGCGCGGCGCTTGCTGGCCCTGTTCGCTGCGTGGCAGGGCGTCCTGCCAAAGATTTGCCGTGTCCCTTCCAGGTGAGGAAAGCCCTG
>CALPMR020000296.1 GCA_943324725.2 Bordetella parapertussis
CGCCGGGCTCTATGCCGGCGAGGGGGTGCGGCTGGTGAAGTGCAAAACGCTCAACCTGGAGGTGCCCAGCCACAGCGAGATCGTGCTGGAGGGCACGATCACCCCCGGCGAGCAGCTGGCCGATGGCCCGTTCGGCGATCCCCGGGGCTTCTACGGCAACGCTGAGGACTCGCCCCTGGTGCGCTTCCACTGCATCACCCACCGCCGTGATCCGGTGTTTCTGACCACGTTCAGCGGCCGGCCACCCAAGGAGGAGGCGATGCTCGCCATCGCCCTCAACCGCATCTACACGCCGATCCTGCGCCAGCAGATCCCGGAGATCGTCGATTTCTTCCTGCCGATGGAGGCCCTCAGCTACAAGCTGGCGGTGATCGCCATCGACAAGGCCTATCCCGGTCAGGCCAAGCGGGCGGCGATGGCCTTCTGGAGTGCTTTGCCCCAGTTCACCTACACCAAGTTCGTGGTGGTGGTCGACAAGGCGATCAACATCCGCGATCCGCGCCAGGTGATCTGGGCCCTGAGTGCCCAGGTCGATCCCCAGCGCGATCTGTTCGTGCTCGAGGACACCCCCTTTGATTCGCTCGATTTCGCCAGTGAACGGCTGGGGCTTGGCGGCCGGCTGGCCATCGACGCCACCACCAAGATCGGCCCGGAGAAACGCCACGACTGGGGTGAACCGCTGAGCCGGCCGGCGGCACTGGAGGCCAAGGTGGACCAGCGCTGGGCCGAACTGGGCCTGGCGGATCTGGGCCAGGGGGAACCGGATCCGGCCCTGTTCGGCTACACCCTCGAGGCCCTGCTGAGCCGACTGGCGGCGGGATCCAGGGGCTGAGCGGCGCTGCTCCCATGCTCAGCCGCAGCGCCATCCACGCCATCCGCGCCCTGCTGGAGTTGGCGGAGGCTCCCCAGCACTGGCGCTCGGTGCGGGATCTGGCCGAAGCCCAGCAGCTGCCGGAGGCCCTTCTGGAGCAGCTGATGTTGCGGCTGCGCCGCGCCGGTTTGCTGGAGGCCCGCCGCGGTCGTCTGGGCGGCTACCGCCTGGCCCGTCCCGCCGCGGCGATTCCCCTGGCCACCGTCCTGGCGGCGGTCAGTGGTGGCGGCAGCGCGCCGCTCAACGCCAATGACGACCCGCCAACCCCTGCTCCGCTGAGCCCTGAAGCCGCCCCGTTCCATGCCAATGGTTCAGGCGCTGCCGAGCCCCCGCCGGCCTGCGAGGCAGCCAACCGGGTGACGGCGGCCCTGGAGCGCCGCCTGCGCCAGGCCCTGGAGCGGGAACTGGCCCGCTGCAGCCTCGAAGATCTCCACCACGATCTGCGCAGCGCCCGGGCTGCCCTCAGCGAGGACGGCGGCCTGCTGCTGGGCTGAGTGAGCCTGGTGAACGGAGCTTGCTCGGCGCCAAGCCAGCGCACCGTGGATGGGACGGCGTAGGCGTCAGCAGCGCCTGGACGGGCTGAAACAGCTCCTTGAAAATCCCTAAAGTTGAGCGATGACAGGCGTTGACCCCACTCCCGAATCGGCCGGAGACCTGCTGGATCAGGTGCTCAATCCGCTGCTGGACGATTTCGCCGCCTCCTTCGAGCGCGGGCTGCTGTTGCTGCAGGATTGTCCCGAGCGGCTGTTGTCACTCGCGGCCCAGCTGAGCCTGGAGAGTCGCCTGCTGGAAGCGCGGGCCGAGCTGCGCGCCGCCCGGGCCCTGCGGGCCGCCACTCCGGCACCGATGGCCCTGGACATGGCCACGATCGCCCCCTGGCATCAACTGCTGGTGGAGGTGTGGTCCCTCTCGAGCAGCCTGCGGGCCGCCGGGATCAACCCCGGAACCGAGCCCAACGACTGAAATCGGTGCCCTGCGGCAGGGAGTCGGCCAGTCCGGCCTGCACACCGCCGATCCGCCGGAGCGGCTCGTTGGAACCGGCTCCATAGGATCGGAGCTCTCCCTGCCGCTGCCGGCGTGCCCAGCCCTGAGATTGCGCTTCCAGGCCCGATGTCCAGTTCCGGCAGCGGCGGCTCCCTGCTGACGCCCGAGCTGCGCTTGCCGGCGGGATCGAGCCTGCGGGGCAGCGTCACGGTGCCGGGGGACAAGTCGATCTCGCACCGGGCCCTGCTGTTCGGCGCCATCGCCGTGGGCGAAACCCGCATCGAAGGCCTGCTGCCGGCCGAGGATCCGCTCAGCACGGCCGCCTGTCTGCGGGCCATGGGGGTGGCGGTGTCGGCGATCGAAGCGGATCAGCCCGTGCTGGTGCAGGGGGTGGGCCTCGATGGCTTCCAGGAGCCGGCCGACATCCTCGACTGCGGCAACTCCGGCACCACCATGCGCCTGATGCTGGGCCTGCTGGCCGGTCGCCATGATCGCCATTTCGTGCTCACGGGCGACACCTCCCTGCGGCGGCGGCCGATGCGGCGGGTCGCCGACCCCTTGGCCCAGATGGGCGCCACGATCGCCGGGCGCCGCGGCGGCGAACTGGCACCGCTGGCGATCCAGGGCCGGGCCCTGCAGGGCGCCACGATCCGCACACCGGTGGCCTCCGCCCAGGTGAAGAGCGCCCTGCTGCTGGCCGCTCTCACCGCCGCTGGGCCCACCACGGTGATTGAACCGGCCCTCTCCCGCGACCACAGCGAGCGCATGCTGCGGGCCTTCGGCGCCGATCTCAGCGTCCACGGCCCCGGTGGCACCGAGGTGACGGTGCGACCGGGCCCCGAGCTGCGCGGCCAGGCGGTGACCGTGCCCGGTGACATCAGTTCGGCCGCTTTCTGGCTGGTGGCGGCGGCGATCACGCCGGGGGCGGATCTGACGGTGCGGAACGTCGGCCTCAACCCGAGTCGCACCGGCATCCTCGAGGTGCTCGAGAGCATGGGGGCCCGGCTGGAGGTGCTGGATCGCCGCGATGTGGCCGGTGAGCCGGTGGGGGATCTGCGCGTCTGCCATGGCCCCCTGCGGGCCTTCTCGATCGGCGGTGATCTGATTCCGCGGCTCGTCGATGAAATCCCGGTGCTGGCGGTGGCGGCCTGCTGTGCTGAAGGGGTCAGCCAGATCAGCGGTGCCGAGGAGCTGCGGGTCAAGGAGACCGATCGGCTGGCGGTGATGGCCCGCCAGCTCGGCGCCATGGGGGCCCAGCTGCAGGAACACGCCGATGGGCGGACGATCGCCGGCGGGGTGCCACTGCATGGCGCCACCGTGAACAGCGAAACCGATCACCGCGTGGCGATGAGCCTGGCGGTGGCCTCCTTGGTGGCCCGCGGCGACACCTTCCTGCAGGATCCAGAGGCGGCGGCCGTCTCCTATCCGGGCTTCTGGGTGGATCTGGCACGGCTGCGGGCCTGAAGCTTGGGTCTTCCCG
>CALPMR020000297.1 GCA_943324725.2 Bordetella parapertussis
CGAAGGCCTCAACCGCACCCTGGCCACGGCCCCCTGGCGCGAGCTGGGCGATGCCCTGGCCGAAGAGTTGCTGGGGCTGGCACCGCTGGGGCGGCTGCGCTTCGACGGCGATCGGCTGATCCTCTCCACCGCCGGCTCGGCCGGCACCACGCCGATCGAGCTGGGGACCAGCGTCGAGGCCAGCGGCGGCACGGTGCTCCTGCGGGCCGAAGCCGATGGCCGGATCGCCCGGCTGCCGATGGATCCCAACGTCCAGATCGAACGGGCCGAGCTCGGTGGCGGCCGGCTGGAGCTGGCGGGGCAGGCGCTGGTATCGGCCTGAACGGGAAGCACCGGCTCGCGAGCCTGTTCAACAGGGCGTTGGTCGATGGCGATGGGCTCGGCACGTTCTGACCCACGCCCCCTGGCCCGCTCAACCCCGCTCCAGGATCGGCAACACCAGGGTGACCAGCGAATACACCACCGCCGGCACGAACAGATAGCTGTCGATGCGATCGAGGATGCCGCCATGGCCGGGGATGGCATCACCGGAATCCTTGAGACCGGCATCGCGTTTCATCATTGACTCGGTGAGGTCACCGACGAGGGCGAACAGCGCCACCACCGCCCCCAGCAGCCCGCCCAGCAGCCAGCCCCAGTGCCAGCCGAGCAGCTCCCCTCCCAGCGCTCCCACCAACAGGGCACAACCGATACCGCCGAGGGCCCCCTCGATCGTCTTGCCGGGAGAAATGGGGGAGAGCGGATGGCGACCCAGGCGCCGGCCGATCGCGTAGGAGCCGATATCGGTGGCCACGATCAGGAAACAGGCCAGCAGGGTCAGGGCCAGGCCGGAGGTCCAGGGCCAGTCGGTGAACGGCAACGTGCCGGACAGATTCGGCGCCAGGGTCGGATCCACCAGGTTGCGCAGCTTGATCCAGTGGCTGGGCAGGAAACCCAGATAAAAAAGCCCGAACACCGAAGCGGCGATGTCGGCGATCGTGCCGGTGGTGGGCTGCAGCAACAGCCAGCCGCAGATCACGGCCCCCGAAGCCGGCAACACCGCCGCCGCCACATCCCCAGCGACCCCGGCTGGCGTGCCGCCGGCGCCGACCCAATGAGCCGCCGCCGCCGCCTGGGTGGAAAGCAAGAGCAGCTGCACGGCCACCAGGGTGGTCTTGGTGGCCGGCCGGATGCCCTTGAACTGGGCCATGCGGAAGAACTCGAGCAGGCCCAGATGCACGATCAACCCCACCGCCAGGGTGAACCACCAGCCGCCGAGCAGCACCACCAGGGCGCCGAAACCACCAGCCGCCCAGCCGCTGGCCAGACGGGCGATCGAGGTGGCGGCACGGGGGCGGGTCAAGGTCAGCGTTCGGCTGCGATCACAAACAGCGGTTCCGCTGCCGCAAGCTTGGCCTGGCTGCCACGACGCTGCATGCGATGAACTGTGGCCTGAACCACCTGCAGATCGCGGGCATCCAGCTGGGCGAGGGTGTCGGTGGCATCCACCAGTCCTTCGAGGCTCACCGTGCTGATCACCAGCCGACCCGTGGGCAGCAGCGCCTCCCAGACAGCCCGCAGCACATCCACCAGCGGCCGCCCCACCTCAAGCAGCACCCGATCAGGATGGGGTGGCAACTGATCGAGATCGGCCGGGGCCTTACCCAGGTGACTGTGGAGATTGGTGATGCCGAAGCGCTGGCGATTGCGCTCCAGCAGCTCCACCGCATCGGGATCGCGCTCCAGGGTGTGCACCTGGCCCAGGGGCATCAAGCGGGCGATCTCCAGGGCCAGGGCGCCGGTGCCGCCGCCCACATCCCAGACCAGGGAATCGGGCCGGGGCCGCAGATGGGCCAGCAGCATCACCCGCAATTCCATTGGTGTCGGGCTGAAACCGGGAGCGGCCTCAAAAGCCCCATCCGGCAGTCCAGGGGTGACGAAATCCCAGCGATAAGACTCGTTCTGGGACGTCATGGCCGCAGGATCTTCAGCCATCCACGACCAGCACGCTAGCCGGGAGCTGGTCAGGCCAGAGCTGCCGTTGTTGCTCCAGCCACAGGGCGCGAGCCGGATCAATCCGTTCGCCCGGCACCAGCAGGGGAATCCCGGGAGGATAGGGACAGAGGGGCTCGGCGGCGATCCTCCCGGCGGCCTCGGCCAGGGGCACAGGCAGGCTTGCGGCACGCCAGGCCCGATGCAGGGGCAGCTCCGGCGCGGCCAACAACGGCAAAGGCGGAGCTGAGAACGGAGGCAGCGGCGGCCCGGCCAGAGCCAGCCGCAGCGCCCGCAGCTGGCGGGGCAACAGCCGCTCGAGCGCCCGGGGCGGCTCCAGGCCGAGGCAGAAGGTGAGGGCTCCGGGTTCGGGCAGCTCGGCGATCACCCCCCGCTCCATCAACCAGGCATCGGCTGCCAGCCCCGAGATCCCCAGGGGAGCCATGGCCAGCACCAGGCGCAGCGGATCGCCGTTGGCCACCAGGGGGAAAGCCAGAGCCTCCAGACGAGCGCGCAGAGCCAGGCCCCGCCGCTGGGCCCGCTGCAGCTGGCGGCGACCCGCCGGGCTATGGGCGTGATCGATGGCGGCGGCACTGGCGGCCAGCAACAGGGCACTGGGGCTGGAGGTCTGCAGCCACAGCAAGGCCCGCTCCACCGCGCCATCGGCGACCCTGCCGCCCTGGGCCAGCAACACCGCGCTCTGGGCCAGGCCGGTGGCGTTCTTCTGCAGGGAGAGCACGGTGAGATCGGCCCCGGCCGCCAGCGCCGCACCGGCGCCATGGGCCTGATCCACCAGCACCGGCAGGTCCTGGCGATGGGCCAGCTCGATCAGAGCCGGCAGATCGGCCACCAGGCCCTGATAGGTGGGATCCAGCAGCACCAGGGCGGCGACCGGGCCTTCGGAGCCAGCGGCCTCAAGAACGCGCTGCAGATGCTGGCGATCAGGCGGCAGCCAGAGCCCGGTCAGCGGATCGAAGGGCAGGTTGTAGAGCAGCGGCTCGATCTGGCCCAGCACACAGGCGTGCAGCAGGGAGCGGTGCAGATTGCGCGGCAGCAGCACCCTGGCCCCCGGCGGCGCCAGGGCCAGCAGGGCCGCCTGCAACAGCCCCGAGGCGCCATTGACGCCATACCAGCAGCGCTCGGCCCCCAGCAGCGCCGCCGAGCGGGCCTGGGACTCCGCCACCGCCCCGCTCGAGATCAGGGGCCCGCCGATGGCGGGCAGTTCGGGCAGATCCCAGGCGCCGGGCAGCCGCAGCAGCAGCCGGCGCAGGCCGGGAGCCAGGCCGCGACCGCGCCCATGGCAGGGCAGGTGCAGCGGCAGGGCGGGGACGCGTTCAGCGAGGGCACGCAGCAG
>CALPMR020000298.1 GCA_943324725.2 Bordetella parapertussis
CCGCCTTTGACTTCGACGGCACCCTGCTACGGGGTGATTGCCTCTTGCTCTTCCACAGGCTGCTGAAAGGTCAGGCCGGAATGGTCATGGACTGGATACGCCTGCTGCCGGCTCTGCTCGCCTGGAAATCTGGCTACCGCGGTACAGCTTGGTTTAAACAACACTATCTACGCACCATTATTGCGGGAATAGATCAACAAAAGCGGCGGTATTGTCTTGAACACGAACTGCCTCGGCTTCTGCTGCAAAGGCTGCGCCCCGAAGCCGTGGCCCGGCTTCGCTGGCATCGCCAACAAGGCCATCGTCTGGTCATCGTCTCCGCTTCGCCGCGAGACCTGATTTGCGCTGTTGCCCGGGAGCTGCAGTCCGAATTGATCGCCACAGAAACCAGCCGTCTTGACAATGGTCCGCTGGATTCGAGCTTGCAACTCAGCTCGGCCAATTGCAAAGGCGTGGAAAAAGTGAGGCGCCTGGAGGCCTGGCTGGGCCAGCCCTTAGTGGAGGTGGAACTCCACGCCTACGGCGACAGCCAAGGTGATCGTGAACTGCTGCAGGCTGCGACCCACCCCCACTGGCGCCAGTTCACGGCCGAGATTCGGGCCTATCCCCCGGGCTGCGCATTCGGCGCGGCTGGGTCGCCACGCTGCCCCAGGCCCCGAGCGGGCCTGGGGCGATCGGAGCCCGATGCCCGATAGCGGCTTCTGCCAGGGCCTGCAACGGTGGCCTGCCTGGGCCGTTATTGGCGCTGGCGGCTCCTGGTTGGCGCTGCAGGCATCGGTGGCGGGAGCCTGGAGGTCGCCAGAGTCCGGTTTTCAGGCTTTGCCCTGCGGCAACGCCAGGCAAGCTCGGCGACTTGAGTCGTGTTGCCGACCTGCATCAGCACCTGGGTTGACCGCGTGCGCCGTTGCTGCCTGGATTTGTGGCGGAACGACTCTTCGCGCTGATCGCTGTTGGGCTGGTGCCGGCAACGTTGCAGCCATCACCTGCCCAGAGGCACCCTGGTAGCTGGCCTGCCAGCCCCGCAGACATTCCATCGACTGAGCACAGTCATTCGTCTCGATTTGTGCTCTGGACTGGCGGGAATGTTGTCCTCCATGCCAGGCGGCATTGGCGTCAATGAAGCCGCCGCTACACGGCTATTGCAATAGCTAAGTCTATCTATAGAACAGGCTGTCAGTCTTGCAATTCTGCTCCGAGGCTGCACTGTTTGGTTGATTGCAGGACTTGCCATGCAGCAAGGGCCGACGAGTAAATGTTAAGCCCTGGCGTATATAATGCTAATATGGCTCTTGGAAAGTCGATTCGTTTTCATGGAGCGCAAAAGTATTGTCAGTATCCTCATTTTTCTGCCAGCTTTTGGCGCCTGCGTATTCTGGGGGCTGACGATCAATCAGCCCTTGATTGATCAACATGCATTTAGGCAAACTCAGACTGCGCTTTCAGCGCTTTTCATGCAGCCAGGCCTCGATGGCTTTTTCAATTATCAAACTCCGGCGATAGGTAGCCCTTGGTCTGTTCCGTTTGAAGTGCCTCTTTTTCAGTGGCTGGTCCATGGCCTGGCTCAGTTTTCTTCGATCAATCTCAGCACCTGTGGTCGCCTGCTGAGTATTGTTTTTGGTATAGGTTGCCTTTGGCCCGCACTTACTCTTCTTCGCTGCTTTGACGTCAAAAAACCAGGTCAAGCCTGCTTCTTTATACTTTATTTTTCTTCAGCTATTTATCTCTATTGGAATCGTGCGTTTATGATTGAGAGTACTGCTCTCTTTTTCTCTCTATGGAGTCTGTGTCTTTATGCCCTTTTCCGTATCAAACAAGCGCCGCGGTCTCCGGTCTGGGGTGGCCGTCCGCTTCTCATTGCAGCCTTTGGGTTGAGCCTGAGCCTTGGCTTGCTGGTCAAGGCCACTACAGGCTTGCCGATTTTATTGCTGATCTCGATTGACTTGATCTGGCAGTTGTTCACAAGCCTTCGAAATGGTCGCAGTTCATTGCGGATAACATTCTTGCGGCTCCTGCCTATCGCAATCGCCACGCTGGCTGCCCTGCTGTTGCTCAGGACCTGGACGTTGCATGCGGACGCTCTGAAGGACCTGAATCCGATTGGCGCCAACCTGACATCAGCAGCGCTTAACCACTGGAATTTCGGCACTGTCAATCAACGCTTTTCGGCCGACCTGTGGTTCGGTGTTTTGATTGCAAGGATGTTGACTCCGATCGGGGCTATCCCTGCTGTCATATTGCTTCTCTTCGCTCTGATGCGAGCCCAAGGCTCTCAGCGGCGCACATTGATCGGTGCCTGCATCTTCTTGACCTTGGTGCCGCTGTTGATCTTCAGCAATCTTCATATCGTTCACACTTACTATCAATCAGCTAACCAAGTGTTTCTGCTCCTGGCGATTTCGGCCGCCTTTGACAGCTTCGTTCAGGCATGGCTGCCGCGTTGGCAGCAGGGCGCTGCGATAGCTGCAATCACCCTCTTCACCCTAGGAAGCTATCAGCATTTTAATCTAAACTATCTAAACTCATCCCTCGGTGAATGGTCCTATCGGCTGGACGTCGCCAAGTTAATCAAGCAAAACACGCCTGACGATGCGGGCATTCTCGTTTTCGATGACGGTTACAGTTCCGAATTTGCTTTCCATAGCCATCGTCGCGCCCTCGCTTTGCCAGATTGGCCAACTGGCATTGATCAAGTGACCATCCTCAATCAACCCAGCCGCTTTTTAGACGGTAGCCGCCTTGGCGCAGTCATCGCCCAAAAACCTATCGCTGATCCTGAAGCCCTGGCTCAAAACTGTTCTTCAAAAGAACCTCAGATCATCGGCGAATGGAAAGTCTACTTGTGTAAGTCCTGAGGCGGTCCGCCAATGCAGAGTTGCGTTGATTTCATCCTTGCATGGCTTCAACCAGGTTGCAGCAGCGGCGAAATTCAACCCATCCAAATTTTTGCCCTCTTCAGGCATCGGCTGCCACCGCCTCCATCACCTCAGTCAGCGCTTGGCGCCAGTGCACAGGCGCCAGCCCCAGAGCCTTCCGTGATCCCGCGCAGTCCAGCAGTGAATAGCTCGGCCGCCTTGCCGGCGTCGGATAGTCGGCGCTGGTGATCGGCAGCACCTCGGCCGGCCGTTGCAACAGCCCCCGGGCCGTCCCCAGCTCGCCGATGGCGAGGGCGAAGTCGTACCAGCTGGCGGCGCCCGCGTCACTCCAGTGCAGGATGCTGTGGGCCTGGTGCTGGATGGCGGCCCAGCAGGCCGCCGCCAGGGTGTGGCTGGCGGTGGGACAGCC
>CALPMR020000299.1 GCA_943324725.2 Bordetella parapertussis
CCGATCCGCACCCTGGCCAGCTCCGCCATCGGCGGCATCCTCGACATGATCCACAACGTCGAGGCCAAGGCCCCCCTGCGCCGCACCGTCACCCAGGAGGAGGTGGGCTCCACCGCCGCCTTCCTGGCCAGCCCCCTGGCCAGTGGCATCACCGGCCAGGTGATCTATGTGGATGCGGGCTATTGCATCACGGGGATGTGAGGGTGCAGCGCTGAAGCAGCCGTGGACCTCGGAGCACTGAGCCTCGACGCAAGGGCAGCGATCCATTTCGCGTCCAATCCCAGCCAGCAGCAGGATCCCAACGGCAGACCTCGCGTCGCAACGGAGACCTTCCCTGGTCATGGGGCCTGCAGCGGTGGCTGGCTTTGATCAGGACGGCAGATCGTGCTCCAGGTCGCTCAGGGCGGCCTCCAGTTCTGAAGCCAGCTCAGGCATCAGCTCAGGGCGGTAAAAGTCGTGATGGTCGGCAAACAGCGTCTTGGTACGGATGCCTCCAAGAGAGTAAAAACGCCACACCGCTTCCAGGGAATTCACATTCAAGGGGGTGGCGAAGAGGTGGGCGATGATCGGCAGACGGGACGGACGATAGCTCTGTTGCAGCCTTTCAACAAAAGGATCCGTGTCGCTGGCTGGGCATGGCTGCTGATCCGCAGGAGGTGCCTGGGTGGTGATCTCCTGTGCTGATGGAAGTGGCTGGGGCCGAGATAAGAGAAGGTTCAATTGTCGCCCGAGATGAATGTTGAGTGCCTTGAGACGTCCGATCGCATAGGTGGAACGCTGTTGGCCCGCTGGTGAGAGGATCACTCTGTGCAGGTGATATCTCAACCTCGGGATCAGATGTAACGCCAGCAGATGCAACTGAAGCCGGCGGGGGATTCTGGTATTGGCGTGCGTATCGAGGATGGCGAACAGGCCAATCGACGCGCCACGCTGCAGCAAGGCCGCCGCGACGGCATGGGCATACCAGCCACCCGCCGAAAATCCCAGCAGATGAATGGGGCCCGATGGTCGCTGTCGCAGGATCTGTTCGGCATAGAAGGCCGCTATTTCCGGCACCGTTGTCTGTTCCGGCACCTCTCGGTTCTTCTCTGCGGCCTGCAGCCCATAAACGGGTCGAGATGGTGCGAGTAGGCGTGCCAGATCCACGAAATGGCCCACGGCTCCACCGGCGCCATGGATCACGAACAGCGGTGCCCGCTCGCCCAGGGGCTGGAGCGTGACCAGGCACGGCCAAAGCTCAGCCTGACAACTTGGAGGTGAGGCCTCAGGTCCGGTGTTTTGCGCAATTCGCTCCGCCTGTTCAACAATGGTGGGCCGCTGAAAGATGGCCGCGATGGTGAAGGCAGATCCGAACTGTCGATCCAGTGTGGCGACCAGCCTGGCCGCCGCCAGGGAATGGCCGCCAATCACAAAAAAGTTGTCGCTGGTGCCGAACTCGCCATGGCCCAGCACCTCCGCCCAAAGGGTATGGAGCTGGCGCTCCAGATCCGTGGAAGGTGCAATGCGCTGCTGCCCATCTCCCGAGAAGGACGGTGCAGGCAGAGCCTTGCGATCGAGCTTGCCGTTAGCCGTCAGTGGCAGCGCCTCAAGCGCCACGAAGGCGGAGGGCACCATGGAATCGGGCAGGCTGCTCTGCAGATGGGCCTTGAGCACGGCAGGCAGCGCGGGGTCGTCTGTGCTGCCCGCAACCGTCACATAAGCCACAAGGCGAATCTCGCCGGGCCCATCCTCGCGGGCCAGCACCACAGCGTCACGAATCCCGTCACAGCCCCGCAGCGCCGTCTCGATCTCTCCTGGCTCGATCCGGAAACCGCGAATCTTGACCTGGAAATCAACCCGGCCAAGGAACTCCAGATTGCCGTCTGGCAACCAGCGCGCCAGATCACCTGTGCGATACATGCGAGCACCACCATCGGCAAACAGGGCCGCAAAGGGATCAGCGACAAAACGCTCGCTCGTCAGGTCGGGCAATCCGACATAACCCTGGGCCAGGCCCGTGCCGGCCAGATACAACTCACCCGGCACTCCCACCGGTGAGAGCCGCAGGCCAGCATCGAGCATGTAGGCGCGCATGCCCTCCATCGGTTTGCCAATGGGGACGCTGCCTTCCAACCGCTCTGTGGAAGGCAGCGGGTGGAAGGTGGCAAAGGTGGTCGTTTCCGTGGGGCCATAAACGTGCACGATCCGGGTCCGCGGGCATGCGATCCGGACGCGCTCCATGGCGACGGCAGACACCGCCTCACCGCCGGTCCACACCTCGCCCACGCTGCCGAAGCAGGTGGGCTGCACCTCGGCCAGCAGGTTGAACAAGGCCGTGGTGAGAAAGATCCCGCTGACGCTGTGCTTCTCGATCAAATCGGCCAAGGATGAAACCTCCAGCCGTACCGGTGGTGCGACGACCACCTGGCCGCCATGCAGGAGAGGGACCCAAAGCTCATAGGTCGAGGCGTCAAAAGCGTGGGGTGAATGAAACAACACCCGCTCATGCATGCCGTTCCGCCAGCAGCTGTCAGCGGCCAGGCTGACGATGTTGCTGTGGGTGACGGCAACCCCTTTGGGCACTCCGGTCGAACCCGAGGTGAACATCACATAGGCGAGTTGCTGTGAAAAAACCGGCAGGCCTGGATCGTGCTCCGGCAATCCCTCGGCCTCGATGGCGTTCAGGGACAGGACCAGCAAGGGCTCCGCTGCTATCACCTCAGCCGTGCCGTCGATGAGGAGCAAGCGGACTCCCGCGTCCGCCATGAACCGGGCATGGCGTGCAGAAGGTTGCTCGTTGTGCAGCGGCACATAGGCCGCCCCGGCCTTCAGGATGGCGAGGATCGCCACCACAAGAGCAGGCGAGCGTTCCATAAGCAGCGCCACGCGGTCGTCCGGCCTGACGCCCTGGCCGATGAAGTGGTGCGCCAGCCGATTCGCTCTGGCATTGAGTTCCCTATAGGTGAGCTTTTGCTCCCCAAACACCAGTGCGATCGCCTCCGGTGTGCGCTCCACTTGCTGTTCAAACAGCTGATGCATGCACAGCTCTGGCACCTCGATACTGGGACCCTGCTGCCAGCTTTCGATCAGCTGACGCTCCGGTTCCGGCAGAAGATTGAGGGCCGCCGCCGGCTGATCAGGTGCCTGCAGCACTGAGCTGAGCAAGGTGATCAGGTGGGAGCTGAGTCGCTCGATGCGATCGCCATCGAACAGATCCGTGGCGTAGGTGATCGAGGCGCTCAGGCCTTGATCGGCACTGCGGCACAGATCAAAGGAGAGATCGAGCTTGGCGG
>CALPMR020000300.1 GCA_943324725.2 Bordetella parapertussis
CAGGGGCGTCGTCGAGCCAGATCAGGTCGTGGGGTCACGGCCCCCCGGACAATCCACACTCCCCGCCTGGCCCATGGGCGGCCAGGCGGGCAGGCCAGCCTGTTGTCAGCCCTTGCCCATCAATGGCGCCCCTGGTGTCAACGACCACATTTCGCTGCAGCCGGTCTCCACACAAGGGCGAGGCGACCTTTCACAGGGTCGGGCAAGGGAGAACAAAGGCGAGGGTTGGCCCCCTCGCTTTTTTATGGCTGTGCCAGAAGCCTTGCAAAACCTCAGCAGCCAGGCCAGAACCCGCTTCATCGGGTTGGCCCTGCGGGGCTGGGCGGGTGGTGGGTTTTGCGTTTCCCTGCCTGGCTGTCAACGACGAAACGGGGCTTCGATCGAATGCCGGTGCTGCAGGAAGCTTTTTGGCAGCACCGCCGATGGCCTGGCCCGCCGATTGCCGAGCGAGTTCAGCAGAGTGGGCGGATGGAACGACCCCGTCTCGGTTCGATGCGCCGCGAGAGCACGGCGGAGATGACGGCCAACATCGGCCGCGAGCTGCTGGAGCTCAAGGCCGCCCTGGCTGCGTGCCGGGGCGATCTGGAGGCTGAGCCCAGGGTTAGCGCGGCTCTGATGGTGCACCTGCTGGTGAGCAGCCGTGAGCTGCTGCAGAACCTGCTGATCGACAATGCCTGCCGGCTCCGGCGGCTCGGGCCCGAGGGTCAGCCCGGAGCCGATCACTCCGGGGCGAGTTGACTCAGGCGCCGGGATTGCCGGGCTGGGTCCAGCGCCGGTACAGCCAGACACCTCCGCCACCCCACACCAGGCTCCAGAGCACGAAGGTGGTTGCCGTGCCCAGCTGGCCGCCCTCCAGGGAATAGACGCTGGCGTTGATCAGGCCGGCATCGATCAGCGAGCCGCCGATCCCCCAGCCCAGCACCCAGGTGACGATGAAACCGATTGCTTGCAGATTGCCGGTCATGGTTGTGGGGTGGTGGGGTTCGAAACGCTGATCAGTTGGTGACAGCCTCGCTGTAGCGGCGATTCACCTCCTTCCAGTTCACCAGGGACCACCAGGCCTTGATGTAGTCAGGCCGGCGGTTCTGGTACTTGAGGTAGTAGGCGTGCTCCCACACATCCAGACCCAGCAGGGGAGTGCCCCGCTCGATGCCGGGCAGGTCCATCAGCGGGTTGTCCTGGTTCGGTGTGCTGGTGATGGCGAGGCTGCCATCGCTCTGGCGGATCAACCAGGCCCAGCCCGACCCGAAGCGTGCCGCCGCCGCCTGATTGAACTGCGACTGCATCGCCTCCAACGAGCCAAAGCCGCCGTTGATGGCCGCCAGCAGCTCATTCGACGGCGCACCACCCTGGCCCGCCGCTGCCATCACGGCCCAGAACTGGCTGTGGTTCCAATGGCCGCCGCCGTTGTTGCGCACGGCCAGCGGGAAACGGGAGATCTGGCCCTGCAGCGCATCGAGGCTGAGCTTGGCCAGCGCTGGGTTGTCCTTGATCTGGGCGTTGAGATTGGCGACGTAGGCGCCGTGATGGCGGTCGTGGTGAATCGTCATCGTGGTGGCATCGATCGCCGGCTCCAGAGCCTCGGCGGCATAGGGGAGCGGCGGCAGCACAAAGTCAGCCCTGGCAGGCAAGGGCGTGGCCAGCAGCAGCAGCAGTGCCGTCAGGCAGGCCAGCAGGGGCCTGGTCAGAAACGCAAGGGGCATGGGTCTGGTGGCAGGCTCGCTGCAGTCAGCCTGCCTGATGTCGCTCTGCCCTGGGGCTGCCGCGTCACGACTCAACCCGGCGACAGCTCGATCTGCCGCGCCAGCCAGGCCTCCCCATCCTCAGGGCGATCTCGTTGCTGGTCGCCTCAACTGCCTGGAAAGCGCAACGTCGCCCGGGGCAGGAAAGGTGTCTGCAACAGGGCGCAGGCCTCAACCGAGGCCACCAGGATCGTCACCAGCAAGGATGAAGGCCTGTTCGGGATCCGTGGGGCTCAGGCTGCCGTCGCAGCAGAGGGGCCTGGATGGCAGCCAGGCGTCGGTCCACAGACATGCCGCAGAGCAACGGCTGATCAAAGCCGCTCTGAAACTTGTTCGCCACCAGCAGGATCTGATCGTCGGCGCCGTTGAAGGCCGCGCCGATGTCGCCCCTGGGGCCGGGCTTGAGGCTCTGGCTGGGTTCGGTGAAGCCATCGGAGCCGCTCTCCTCATCGTTCACCTCGCCGCTGAAGGCCACCAGGGTGGCGAGTGGGTAGCCCTTCTCCTGGATGCACTTGTCGATGGCGAGCTTCCAGCGCCCGGCCTCCTGGCGGGAGCCCACCACCACCATCGCCTTGGCCTTGCCATCCAGCAGCGGCCAGACCAACTGGCGGCAGTGCTCCACCACGATCTGCAGCTTCTGGGCGATGTTGTGGGAGTGGAGCTGCACCCAGCCCATCAACTTCTTGAGGGCGGCGCTGCGCTCCACCTCCGCATTGGAAACGCTGTGGCCGTCCTGGGCGAGCTGGAAGGTCAACTTGTAGGAGGTGTAGTTCTGGAGCACATCAAGGAGGGAGCCTTCTTCGATCGCCTGGCGCATCGAATACACATGAAACGGCGTCGGTAGATTGCCGGGGCCAGCCGAGTGCTGGATCAGGTAGCGCCGGCCGGGGCCTGCCTCGAGCACGGCCTTGAGCAGCAGCCGGGTGACCGCGAGCTGCTGGTAGAGGGGAAGACGAGCCGGCGGATCTGCTTCTTCTTGTCGTGCTCGGCAATGCAGTAGCGGCCCAGGATCTCCAGCCAGCTATGGCGCTCCCACACCTCCTCCCAGAGATAGGCGGTGCGATGGCCGGCCATCACCGGGTTACCGGCGCCGCAGTCGGGCCCACCGGCAGGGCTGATTCAAAGTGTGTCACAAGGGCCGTGGCCTGAGCTTTCAGCATTCGGTTCACTGAGCGGGCTTATTTCTTCTCAGTGTCCGAAACCGGCTCTGCTGCAACCGATCTCGATTTGATCAGCTTCCTCAAGGCGATCCCAGACGCCCGGATGCGGCGCGGGGTTCGTATTCCCGCCTGGTATCTGCTGCTGCTGGCCGGTGCTCGGTATCCTGAGCGGCTGCGAAAGCCTGCGAGATCTGGAGCGTTTCGCTCGTCACCACCATGCGGTGCTTGGCAAGGTGCTAGGGATTGAACTGAAGCGGCCACCATCGGATTCGGCTTTCCGATACTTCTACCTGCAGGTGGACGTGGTGGCCCTATGCACCACAATCCGAGATTGGACCGTTGCCCAGA
>CALPMR020000301.1 GCA_943324725.2 Bordetella parapertussis
CCCACCAGTTCCGCATCCCGCAGCAGGCTCAGCACTCGAGCGTGGTGCCAGCCCATGTTGCCGATGCCGATGACCCCCACACGCACAGGGTTCATGGCTGAGGGGGCACAGATGTGTGGATTATCGACGATCGGCCTCCCCGTTCGAGGCCGGATGACCTCCTTCGGGACCGTTCGCCACGATTCGCACGCGCTCGATGCGGGGTCCATCCATGGTGAGCACCCCGTAGCGGTAGCCCTTCCAGCGCAGGCCCTCCCCTGGAGTCGGAATGTGCTGGAGGCGTTCCAGCAGGAAGCCCGCCAGGGTGTGATGGCCTTCGGCTTCCGGTAGCCGCAGGCCCAGCTGACGATTGAGTTCGACAATCTCGAGATCGCCGGCGGCCGACCAGCCCCCCTCGACCAGGGGATGGAGATCTTCGGCGGCCTCCAGCGGGTTGTCGTCTTCACCGACGATCTCACCGGTGAGATCGGCCACGGTGACCAGCCCCTCGGTGCCGCCGTGCTCATCCACCACCACCAGCAGCGGCTGGCCACTGCGGATCAGGGGCAGCAGATCGGCCAGGGAGGCGCTCTCCTGCACCTGGGTGACCGGCAGCAGAAACGGCGCCAGCGGCGTGTCGGGATGGAGCTGACCGCGGGCGATCGGTTCCGCCAGGCGACGCAGATCGAGCATGCCGCGCACGTCATCGAGGGAGCTGCCGATCACGGGGAAGCGGGCGTGCTGGCTGGCATGCACCGCATCCATCATTTCGCCGAAGCTCACCTCCAGCGGCAGGGTGACCATGCCGGAGCGGGGCACCATCACCTCGCGCACCAGGGTGTCCCGCAGCGAGAAGACCCCCTCGAGGATGCTGCGCTCATCCGGCATCAGTCCGGTGACCCCGCCGCTTTCGATCAGGGTTTCGAGTTCGCCGGCCGAGAGCACCGGCACCAGTTCATCCCAGTTGCGGGGTAGGCCCAGCAGCCGCAGCAGCACTCCCGTCAGCCGCTCGATCAGCAGCAGCAGGGGAGCCAGGGTGGCGGTGAGCGATTCCAGCAGCGGCGCCAGCTGCAGGGCCGAGGCCTCCGGGCGATGCAGCACCCAGGCCTTGGGCAGCAGGCCGCCGATCAAGGTGGCCAGCAGCACCAGCACCAGGAAGACCAGGGCATCGAGCCAGCCCTGGGGAAGGGAGGAGGTCCAGGGGGAGGCCAGATGGCCCGCCAGGCCGCGGCCGGTCCAGCCGATGGCCAGCAGGGCCAGCACCGCCCCGAGCTGGGTGGCCACCAGCACCCGGCGCAGCCGTTGCTGCAGGCGCGCCACTGAGCGGGCGCCGGGCTCCTCGTCATCGAGCAGCTGCTGCACGCGCGACGGCCGCAGCCGGATCACGGCGAACTCAGCGGCGGCGAAAAACGCCATCAGGGCCAGCAGGATGGCCAAGGCCAGGAAGCGCATGCAGGGCGGTTGTTCGGCCTGAAGCCAGTTTAGGCGCGCCCTACCTGGCCTGACAGGCAGGGAGCAGGGCGCCGGGGCATCGGACTCAGGCTGCGGACGCCGTCAGCCTGAGTCCGATGCTGGCTCTGGCAGGGGAGATGGGGGTCCCGGGGATCGAACCCGGCTAAGGCGAATTATGAGGCGGCCTGGTGGCCAAGTCTAGCAATGGATCTCAGCCACGCCATGACTAGTGGATGCTTAGCGACAGTACGTACAGCGTCCAAACTGTGACTGAAGCAGGCTGGTTGCAGTTAAGCCGGTAATCCGAATGGGCGGTCACGATTAACGCAGAACTCCACCGATGGGGCCCTTTGGGCGTTGGCGAGTCGCTAAGGCCACCAGCCCTAGCACATAACCAGCGCACAAATGAGCCAAACATCGATACAATTTAGTGCTATTGGGGTTTCCGACGGAAATTCCCAGCTTTTTTCAGTAGTTCGGGTCATGCGCGACGGGGTAGCCCATCTGGGTTCCAACCAACAGGGCCACCCCCATCGGCCGAGGAAACCCCTGCAGGCTCTCGGGGCCTCTGCTCACGAGGTGGACATCCAACTCACGGACTGGCTGGATGCCGGGCGCCTATCGCGTCGTGGCCGCTGCGTTTAATGCTTCCCTGCAGCGCCAGCTTGAGCATCGTTTGCACTCGCTCAGGGTGTTCCTGGTGGGAACACAGGTGGCTGAGCCTCAGACCATCGGTCTCGAGCGTTACGCGTGGTGGATCAGAGGGATGCACGGGAACCCCACCCTGATGCTCCACTCGAATGGTTCCCACTCCTTCAACCGTGATTTCCAGGGGCGCACTGTGGGCAAACGGGGTGGAGTGATCGCAGTGGCCGTAATGAAGAGCTGGATCGAGCACGTCGCGGCGATTGCCGTAGTGGGCAAAACACTCGCGGCTTCCTGCTTGTGCGGCCTTGATCCGCATCGCGCCATCGCTGATCGCATAAGGGGCTCCCTGGTGATGGTGGTTGAGGAGATCAATCAAGGGCATCAGCACCGGCTGGCGCTGCTCTTGTTCAAGAGTGGGTCGTCAACCAAAGCTGCGGGTGGCCAGGAATCCCTCGGCCGCCGAGCGCTCCACCTTGGCCCCATGACCAGGCTTGAGCGGCGCAAGGGCAGCCGCCACGTTGGCTGAGGCGTCAACAAGCCGAGCAGGATGCTGGCTGCTCCACCAGTGCAACTTGCCAGTGGCGTTGTAAAGCTCGACATGCAACTGCAGCAGCTCGCGCTGTATCGCGGTGGCGGCTGGTGGTGGCTGCAGCAGCTGCAGGGCATCGGCAGAGTCGGACCATTGGGCCGCCTCAATCGGCAGCAGCAACTCGGCGGGCAGGCTGATCAGTGCGCCGGTTGTTTCTGGTGGTGCCAGCAGGCGCATGGCGCCCTGGGCCACCTCCACCTGCAGCTCCGCGGCAGGGGCGTCATCTTTCCTGGCAGTCACCGATCCCGATGACCCCCCATCGCCCCAGACCAAGCGGACAACTTGCCGGCGCAAACCCTGCCGTCCACGCCTATGCCCGCCCGGTCATCAACGGCGAGATCCGCCACTACCTGCGCGACAAGGGATTCCCGATCAGCATTCCCGGCCGCTGGCGGGAACTGCATGCCCGCGGCCGGAAGCTATCGCAGAGCGGCTGCCCTGTAGAGGAAGTGCCGACACGCCTTGGGATCAGCCTGGAGCGCTGGGCCGAGATCGTGCGGGCCTGCGCCGTGCGCGTGTTGGCCTTGCCGGTTGAAGGGTTGGAGCCGGAGCCTTGATCTGCACTTACAGTTGATCAAGAG
>CALPMR020000302.1 GCA_943324725.2 Bordetella parapertussis
GCACCTTTGATCAGAATGGCAGCGTCTGGGAAATCCTTTCAAACCAAGGCCAAAACCAGCTGTTTGTTCCCCTTCGCGGTGGTGGCTGGACATCGTTGGCCTCACTGCTGCAATCGGGCTACAGGCTTGGTGTCGGCACAGACTCTGAAGCCGTGAATGCCGGTTTTCGCGTCGTCAAGCCGCCCAGCCAGCCGCAGTCGCCGCCCCGCCTGTCGCCTCAGCCGCAGCAGCTGAGCACCCAGGTCTCTGGGGACGCCAACAAGGCTGGGCGATCCGATGCATCGGCTCACTCCCAACTCGCGCGGCAGGCCATCAGCCTGGAGCTGGTCACCGTGGGTGACGCCAACAACAGCACCGATCCCTTGACGGGCTTTGGTGCCGTGGACCACACCTATCAGATCAGCACCAAGGCGATCACGATCGGCCAGTACACAAGCTTTCTGAATGCTGTTGCCAGAAAGGACCCCCATCATCTGTTCAATCCATCGATGCAGAGCGATCTCAACATCGCTGGCATCAAGCGCAGCGGCCGCAGCGGCCAGTATCACTACAGCGTGATTGATAACACCGGCAGCAGCGCAGACAGGCCGATCACTTATGTGAGCTGGTTTGACGCCGCTCGCTTTGCCAACTGGATGAGCAACGGCCAGCCAATAGGCAAGCAGAGCCGCACTACCACCGAAGACGGCGCCTATGCACTGCATGGTTCAAGAACAGGGGCTCCTGCAAAAAATTTGATCAATCCCAATACCGGTGCATCGCCCAGCTTTTACGTTCCCTCTGAAAACGAGTGGTACAAGGCGGCCTACTTCAGTTCAGCTCTCAATGATAATAGGGGCGGTTATTACGTCTACGCAACGCAGAGCAACAGCGTCCCCGTCAGCACTCCATCGGTGGGAGGCAAGAACGAAGCAAACCTCGCCAACAACTTTCTTTTTTACAACACGCAGTCGAATGTTTACGATCCTGTCACCAACTACTTGACTGATGTTGGCTTCTTTGCCAACAGCCGCAGCTTCTACGGCACCTATGATCAGACCGGTCTTGTGTATCAGTGGAATGACCTCAATGCAGAGCGCTCGCTCGAGCGAGGTCTGCGTGGCGGCTATTGGTTCAGCGCCGGACAATCGTCGATGTCATCCACCTTCAATACGGCCACTCCCGACCGCGAATCGAGCGATGCGGGGTTCCGACTGGCAGCCCCTGATCCTCTGCTGCTGTTCGGCTGAGGCTCAGGCCGCGAGCAGCTGTCTGAAGCTCAGGCCGCGAGCAGCTGTCTGAAGGTCATCTTGCCCAGCTGCAGCACCTTGTCATTCGGAGCAGGGCTTCCCTGCGCTCCAGGCGTTCATGGCCGGCAGCAGTGCAAGGGCTGCCAGTGCTGCCCCAGGCCAAGTGCGGATTGGCGGCGGTTCACGGCCCAGCCAGCCGTTCGCCGCTGTGGCTGTCGAACCACAGCTCCTGGTCGGGCCGCCAGCCCAGCTGCAGATGCTCGGGCAGCTCCAGATCGGCCGCCACCAGCATGCGCAGATCACCCTGGGCGCTTTCCAGCCAGAGCAGCTGCTGGTTGCCCCACCACTCCCGCCGTTGCAGGCGAGCGGCGATGCCGCCGTGCAACACCGGCTGCAGATGTTCCGGCCTCAGCCCCAGCTGGCGCTGCCCCTGCGCCGGCAGCAGATTGATCGCCGGCCGGCCGAGGAAGGCGGCCACGAAGCGATTGGCCGGCCGTTCGTAGAGCTCCCGGGCGCTGCCCACCTGCTGCAGCTGGCCGTCGCGCAGCACGGCGATGCGATCGGCCATGCCCATCGCCTCCTGCTGGTCGTGGGTGACGTAGACGACGGGCTGGTCGCCGCCGCAGAGCAGACGGCGCAGCTCCGGCCGCAGCTCCTCGCGCAATTGGGCATCGAGGTTGCTCATCGGCTCATCGAGCAGCACCAACCTGGGTTGGCGCAGCAGGGCCCGGGCCAGGGCGACGCGCTGGCGCTGGCCGCCGGAGAGCTGGGCCGGGCGGCGCAGACGCAGCTCGTCGAGTTGCAACAACTCCAGCACTGCCGCGATCCGCGCTTCGCGCTCCCGGGTGGCCATACCCCGGATCCGCAATCCCAGGGCCAGGTTGTCGACCACATTCAGATGGGGATAGAGCGCGTAGCTCTGGAACACCATCGCCACGCGGCGATCGCCGGCGCTCAGGCGCGAGATGTCCTCGCCATCGAGCAGGATGCGGCCGTCACTGGCGGCATCGAGGCCGGCCAGCAGGCGCAGGGTGGTGGTCTTGCCGCAACCGCTCGGCCCCAGCAGGGCCAGGCATTCGCCGGGGGCGACCGCCAGATTCAGGTCGGCCAGCAGGGTGCGTTCGCCCAGCCGGCGGCTGAGGCCTTCGATTCGCAGTCCGGACGCTGGGCTTGGAGATAGAGGCATGGATTCGATCATCCCTTGATCGCCCCCTGGGTGAGGCCACTGACAATCGAACGCTGGAAGATCAGCACGATCAGCAGCAGCGGCAGGCTGCCGAGCACGGTGGCAGCGGCAAAGGCGCCATAGGGGACGGTGAACAGCGAGGAGCCGGCAAGGCGGGCGATCGCCGGCGGCAGGGTGAGCAGCTCGGGGCGGCTGATCCAGGTGA
Source organism: Bordetella parapertussis (assembly GCA_943324725.2). GTDB lineage: Bacteria > Cyanobacteriota > Cyanobacteriia > PCC-6307 > Cyanobiaceae > Cyanobium. Next base: position 2,621 of record CALPMR020000302.1, read on the forward strand.
GGGCAATCGGGTACTCGTTCCAGCTGAACAGGAACACCAGGATGGCGGTGCTGGCGAGGCTGGGGGCGAGCAGCGGCAACAGCACATGGCGCAGGCGCCGCGGCAGGTTCAGCCCCTCGAGCCGGGCCGCGTCCTCCAGCTCCGGTGGCAGCTCGGCGAAGGCGGCCCGCAGCAGCAGCACCGCCAGCGGCAGGCACAGGGCGCTGTACGGCAAGCTCAGCGCCAGCAGGTTGTTGGCCAGGCCCAGGGCACGGGCCAGCTGCAGCAGGGCCAGAAACAGCAGCACCGTCGGAAAGATCGCCGTGGCCAGCAGGGCCAGGGTCACCGCCCAGCGCAGGCGGCCGCCCTGGCGCTGCAGGCCGTAGGCGCAGGGCACCGCCAGGGTGAGGGTGAGGGCCGTGGTGGCGCCTCCGACCACGGCGCTGTTGAGCAGATAGCGCCAGATCGGCGGGTCGGCCAGCCACACCTGGCGGTAGTTCTCCAGCGTCCAGAAGCTGCCGGTGGCAGCGGCGCTGCCACTGACCAGGGCCTCCGGTGTGACCAGGGAGGTGTAGAGCTGCCAGGCCAGGGGCGCCAGGCTCCAGAGCAGCAGCAGGCCCTTCATCGGGAGGCCTCCAGCGGACGAC
>CALPMR020000303.1 GCA_943324725.2 Bordetella parapertussis
CCTCGCGCATCGAGGCGGCAGTTGCGATTGATCACACTATGGGCTCCTACTTGCAGATGAAAACCAGTAACCCAGCAGCCACTATGAACTGACGCATTGGGAGCGATGGAATAGCTCAAAATCTTCTGTAGATACCAGCGGCGTAGACGATAGGAAGGTAGAGATCTGATCAGCCAGCTCCAGATAGCGAACTGGCAGGCCTTGAGGAAACCTTTGATTGGTTGGATCACGGCAGATTCAGGAGGTGGCCGTTTTGCAGCAACGCCAACATGTTAAGAGAGTTTCGTACAGTTTCGTTGTGCCCATTCGCCGCCATCAATATCCGGGCTTGTTGATTGCCGAATCGTATATGGTGGTCAGTATCGAGTAGTTGCCGCTTGAATCTTTCTGTCAAATTGGTGATAGCTTCAGCCAGGATCGCATTCACTCCGGACAGGGGTCTGTCATGGTTGTCCAGTGTTGGCAATTCAATTTCTTTTTCGTCAATCATGATGCTGGCTCCAGCCACAGGCTGATACTGTCGAAGAAAATGTTGTGCTATTCACTAGCAACTCATGGCCTCGAGGTATGCGAATTGAAAACACTTGGAATATGCGATGGAGCTTGTCAAGTTTTGATGGCAGGTGGCCTTGGTATTGGTATTTAGTTTCAGGCAAACTTCTTGATGAGCGTCTGCGGTCTGCCCCTGTGCTGCGGCGGGGTGACGATCAGTTCCAGGATTGGTCAATATGCAACTGATGCTTGCAGCCTGTCCATTGGTCTTGGTTTCATCCTTGCGATCGATCAGAGCGAGCGTCAAAACTGTGAAAAGCATTGTTGGCCATGCTGTTGATCCGCGGCCTTGGAAGCTGCTTGCGCCTCGAGAAGCAAATCACTTCGGCTGAGAGGGGTTTCTTGCAGAATAGGAGTGAGGGGATTGCCAGTGGCTCGAGGGGTTGTGCGGCGACAGGGTAGCGTGTACCCATTGGCTGAATGCTGTGAGCTTGGTTGAACAGTGGAACGGCCTGGACGCGGGGATTATGTACAGATTGTGAATGTAAAGTTCAGTCGGTATTTGGCGAATTAGTTGTCAGCCTTTGTCAAGCTGGAACTAATTTTTGGATTGAAGTGGCCGGCATTGGCGTCCTGAAAGATCCTCTTGGTGGGCGTGCTGGGTCATCGTTGCAGTGCTTGAATCACACTTTGATTGAATTGGTTGGCGATGTCGTGGGCTTGCAGTCCGCCGATCACCGCAGTGCTGCAAGTCTGAACGGCAAGCCAGATGTCTGCGGCCTGGAGCACTTGCTGGGGAGATGAATCCCAGATGCACAACACCTCAGGCTTGTCTTGTCCCCACTGCACAGCGCTGCTCCATAGCGGCCCCCAGATGATGATCGGTCGGCCGCGGTTGGCGTATTCCACCAGTTTGCTGGGAAAGTGGGTGATGAGATGACGGCGGTGCCTTTGCTCAAAGCTCAACACCAAAACCAGCGCGTCAGCTTCATCAAACGCCTGTTGCCAGGCATCGCCCTCCAGAAAACCGGAGCGGCGCAGCCGTGGATGGTCGGCCGGCATCGCCAGTGCACCTGCCTCGGAGCCGGAGCAATGCAGCGCATAGCGCTCATCAGCGGCCACCGCATCAATCAGTGTCTGCAGGAGTGGGCTGTACAACCCACCACAGAAGCCAGCGTAATAGAGCCGCCAGAGACTGCTATGGAGCTTGCGTGGCGGACAGGGCTGCAACGCCGGATCGGGGATCGGTGGCAGTACTTGCAGATTGGGATGGGTTCCGATAGATTGGGCCATCCCTTTCGATACAGCAAACACCACATCACTTCGCCGCATCAACTGTCGAAAACTGTGGTCCCACACCCACAAGCCCCAGTGCGGGCAACCGCTGGCATCAGGGTACCAATCATGGACGATGGTGATCAACGGTAGGTGGCAGGTCCGGGCGATGGCAAGGGCCTCGATCCAGCCAAGTCCGTGGGCCACAGTGAGGATGGCATCGGCCTGCGACTTGATCCGAAGCTGCTGGTTAGCGGTTAGATGTATGTCAATGGCGTGCAGCCAGGGTTGCAGAATCAAGGCCAGTTGGCCGAGCCGGCAGCCGCAAAGCAGACGCCAGATTGCTGCGCCCAGGCCCGTACAGTATCCAATACCATCAGCTGCCGCAGTGACAGTACCAGCACTGAACAACTGCTGATGACGCCAGAGCACCACACTGCCACCGGATCGGTCAAGACGGATTGGCACTGAGCCGATGTAGAGGAGATTCAACATATTTGGTGTTGGTGCATTTACTTCGCCTGGATTTTTATCCACTCTATTCACTGAGATTTATTCTTGATGTGCTATTTCTGCCTGGAACAAGACTGATCTATGGTGTCTGGATGCAGCAATGGCCAGGCAGCGCCACGATCATGGCCCTGCGCAGCCTCGGCAGCTGCGAGGGCAAGCCGATAGACGAGACCCGTTACTGCACATGGCTGATGCAAAGTATTAGATCTGTTCGGCACTGGGTTGCCGCAGTACCATCGCCAACATCGGGCGAGATGTCGTGCATTACCGTCTGCATGCTGGAGCGGATCGAGTCAATCCCACGAACCGCAGCCAATTGATCGCGGCTGTCCGCAGACTGGCCATCGCTCCAGCACTGTTGCCCCGATAGCGATGGGCATCCTCATGGAGCTGGGTGTCACGGATCCAGTGCCAGCTCTCAAGGCTCCAGCGCTGCCGCACGAGCTGCAGCAGTGCTTCTGGGGTGTTGCGCAGCCGAGAAACAGATGGGTGGCCTGAAATGGCTTGCCGTCACGGGTGCTGGTGGTTCTCATCTCCACGATTCAGCTGTTGCCGCTTCATATCTCGCGGATCTGTTCTGGAGCTTGTTTTGCCCGGAGTGTCCAGGTAATGACACGGCCATGGCTTTTCTCTTGATCCATTGCCATGAAAGGGATGTGCCGCTTCCCTTGAAACTGACTGTGGATCTGACAATGGAGGAGCACTGCCCGCTCATGGTTTCCGCCGGTGGCGTAACAGGCCTGGCTGATTGCTACACCCAGTGCAGCCGAGTAAAGCCTCACCTGAGGTGGGTGCCTTTTATTGGACAGCCTGGGCGATGAGCGCTGATCTGTCGCCCGAGGTGGTTTCAATCGAACCCCGCAGCGTCTTGCCGTCACAGACCAGCTGATCAAGATCCGCTGCACCACCAGGAATCTGGGCAATAGTCCACGCTCGGAGGGCAGTGCACAGGGCCACCACG
>CALPMR020000304.1 GCA_943324725.2 Bordetella parapertussis
CTATCCCTACAAGAGCCTCACCTTGTGGTTCCTGCTGGAGTCGATGCGCTGGAAGTTCTTCCCCGGCACGGTCGACACGATCGAGCAGGCCAAAGCCATCAACGACAAGGGCACCCGTGAGGATCTCTGGCGGCAGGCCGCCCGGGAGCTTGGGGTGCCTGCCAAGGACATTCCGACGGGATCCAGCCGCGGCAAGGAGACCTTCTTTGACGGCATTGTCTATGACCCGGCCAATCCCCAGGCCTATCTGGATTCCCTGAAGATCAAGAAGTGATCAGCCCGGGCCCGCTGCCCACCAGGCCGGTGGCGGGCCCTTCCCTCCTCACGGCTCCTCGCCTGGTTTGAGCTCGTTCGACGAGCGCCTTTTTCTGCCTCTCCAACTTCAGGAATTGCTCCCATGACGACCCGCACCAGCACCAGCTCCAGTCGCGGCGATCGGCCCCCCAGCGGCCTGGCCCTGTGGTGGAAACAGACGCGCAAAACACTGCTGCCGCCCCTCTTCGGCATCGGTGGTTTCCTGCTCTTCTGGCAGCTCAGCGCCAGTCTCGGCCTTACCAAACTGGCCGGTCCGCTCAGCCTGTTCACCGAAGAGCGCACCCGGGAGCTGCTGTTCTATCCCTTCTTCGATCGCGGCGGCCTCGACAAAGGCCTGTTTCTGCACGCCATGAACAGCCTCAGCCGCGTTGCGCTTGGCTACAGCCTGGCGGCCGTCGTCGGCATTGCCGTGGGCATTGCCGTTGGGCTGAACAAGGGGCTGGATCGGGCCCTGGATCCGCTGTTTCAGTTCCTGCGCATGGTGGCACCGCTGGCCTGGGTGCCGATCGCGCTGGTGCTGTTTCAGAACAACCAGCCCGCTGCCATCTTCGTGATCTTTGTCACCTCAATCTGGCCGATTCTGATCAACACGGCTGAAGGTGTTCGCCAGATTCCCCAGGACTACCGCAATGTCGCCCTGGTGCTCAATATGTCCAGCCGTAACTTCTTCACCAAGGTTCTGATCCCTTCGGCTCTGCCTTACATTTTCACCGGTCTGCGCATCTCGATCGGCCTGGCCTGGCTGGCGATCATCGCCGCTGAAATCGTCATGCCCGGCACGCCCGGTATCGGCTTCTTTATCTGGGATGCCTATCAGAACAGCTATGTGTCCGACATCATCCTTGGCGTGATCTGGATCGGTGCCATCGGCCTGATCCTCGATCGCCTGATGGTCTGGCTGCAGAGCCGACTCGCTGCCGGTCAGTGAAGCGGATGTTCAGCTCCTTCATCCTGCGGCTGCATCAGTTTGGTCAACGCCTTCAATCCTTTGAGCAGTCCCTGTTTCGTAAGGACATCGTTGTGCCTTTTCTGGTTGTTCGTCTGGCCTTGATGGCGACCATGCTGCTCGGTTTCTATCTCGCTTTTTCCACTGCTTTCTGATTGCTGTTCCCTAACCCTTAAGCGTTGATCTGTCATGACAACCCTCGTCCAAGTCCAGGAGATTGAAAAGAGCTTTCCTCTCAGTGGTGGCAACACGTACCTTGCCCTCAAAGGCATCGATCTGCAGATCCGCAAGGGGGAGTTCATCTCCCTGATCGGCCACTCCGGCTGCGGCAAGAGCACATTGTTAAACATGATCGCCGGCCTCGATCTGCCCACGGGCGGCACGGTGCTGGTCGATGGCGAGACGGTGCGTCGCCCTGGGCCCGACAAGATGGTGGTGTTCCAGAACTACTCGCTGCTGCCCTGGTTGAGTGTGCGCCAGAACATCGCCCTGGCGGTCGATGAGGTGATGCCCGACCTGCCCAGGGCCGAGCGCGATGCCGTGGTCGACGAACACATCGCCATGGTGGGTCTGGGGCCTGCCACTCACAAACGTCCCGGCGAACTCTCCGGCGGCATGCGGCAGCGGGTGGCGATTGCCCGCGCCCTGGCGATCAAGCCCAAGCTGCTGCTGCTCGATGAGCCCTTCGGTGCCCTCGATGCGCTGACGCGGGGCAATCTGCAGGAGAAGCTGATGCAGATCTGCAATGAGCACGAGCTCACCGCCGTGATGGTCACCCACGACGTCGATGAAGCCGTGCTGCTCTCCGACCGGATCGTGATGCTCACCAACGGGCCCGGCTCGGTGATCGGCGGCATTCTCGAGGTCGACATGCCGCGGCCGCGCCAGCGGCTCTCGGTGGTTCATCACCCCAGCTACTACAGCCTGCGCTCGGAGATCATCTATTTCCTCAACCGCCAGAAGCGGGTCAAGCAGTGGCAGGCCAAACCCCACAAGGTGCTGGCCCGCCATGGCCTCGAGAAGGTGAATCTCGACCTTGGCTTCGTGCCGCTGGCCGCCTGTGCGCCCCTGGCGGTGGCGGAGGCCAAGGGGTTCTTCAGCAAGCACGGCCTCGATGATGTTCAGCTGGTGCGCGAAACCAGCTGGCGCGGCGTCACCGATGGTCTGGTGGATGGCACCCTCGATGCGGCCCTGATGCCCTCCGGCATGCCGGCCTGGATGACGGCCGGCGGCCATGGCGGCACGCCGCTGCCTGTGGTCAGCTCCCTGACCCTGAGCCGCAACGGCAATGGCATCACCCTGGCCAGGCGATTGGCCGCTGAAGGTGTCGCCAACGTCGACGACTACCGCCGCTATCTGCAGAGCCATCAGCGCCAACCGCACCGGCTCGGCATTGTCCATCCGGCCTCGATGCACAACCTGCTGCTGCGCTATTGGCTCGCCTCCCACGCGATCGATCCCGATCACGATGTGCACCTGCAGACGATTCCGCCGGCCCAGATGCTGGCCGATCTCAAGGACGGCAGCATCGACGGCTTCTGCATCGGCGCCCCCTGGCTGGATCGGGCCCTGGCCGACGGTCACGGCTTCACGGTGGCGGGGGATCTGGCGATCTGGCCCGGCCATCCCGGCAAGGTGCTGGGGGTGCGCGAGGACTGGGCCCTGGCCTATCCGAACACCCACATCGCTCTCACCAAGGCCCTGCTTGAGGCCTGCCAGTACTGCGCCGACCCGAGCCACTGGGGCGAAATGAGCGAGCTGCTCAGCGATCGCCGCTACCTCGGCATGAAGAAGGAGGTGATCTGGTTCAGTGAAACCGGCGCCGATGGCAGCTCCACCGTTCCGCACCATCTTTTCTTCGGTAAGGGTGTCAACCGGCCCAGCCGCAGCGAGCATCTCTGGATCCTCACCCAGCTGGCCCGCTGGGGCGAGATTCCCTTCCCCCGCAACTA
>CALPMR020000305.1 GCA_943324725.2 Bordetella parapertussis
GTGGATGGCGCTGCGGGGATCGCGGATGTCGGCGCCATTGCCGATGCCGGGTTCGGCCCAGGTGGAGGGCAGAAACTGCATCGGCCCGCGGGCATCGGCGACGGAGATGCCATCGATGCGGCCCATGCCCGTTTCGACCAGATTCACCGCCGCCAGCACCTGCCAGGGGATGCCCGTGGCGGCGGCGGCTTCGCGGTAATAGCCGAGCAGATTGGCGGCCGGCTCCGGCTGGATGATGCGCCAGGCCGGCAACTGCGCAGGCCGCTGCCGCTGCGGATGCATGGCGATGAACTCGCGCCGGGCCGCCAGGTGATGGTCGAACACCGCTTGCCAGCGCGCTGGCAGCTGGGCTCGCACCCGCTGGGCCAATTCCTGGCGGTAGGCCAGCACCCGATAGATCACCTGCTGCTGATGGCCCAGGATCGCCAGGTCCGCCTCGGAGGTGGCCGGCGAGCGCAGAGCCGGCTCCAGGGAGGCCAGCAGGGCCGCGATGGCGCCCGGATCGCTGGGCACCAGGGGGTAGCGCAAGCTGGCCGCAGCCAGGGCTGAATCGCCGGCTACGGCGGCGTTGCTGGCTGAGCTGGCGGGCACTGTCGGAGCCGATGCTCCCGGAGTGCTGACAGGACTCAACGTCGGCGCAGCGCTGCCAGGTGGAGTGGCGGCGGTCGGATTCAGCTGCGGCATGACTGCAGAGCTGGCTGCAGGGCTAGCTGCAGAGCTGGCGGCAGGCTGGGAACTCACCGGCTGGGCCCCGGCCCGCGGCGCCAGGCCTGGACGCATCACACAACCCGAGCCCAGCACCAGGGCGGCAAAGCCAAGTCCGAGCAGCAACGGATGGCTGGAGGCCTGGGTCACGGGATCGAACCAGCCAGGAACACGGCCTCGAAGCTACCCTCCGGCCAGGTCGGCTGGGTGGAGCCCCAGGTGTGTCCAAAGCTCCTGCACGGACGCGGATGGGCTGCCGACAATGATGTTCGATCTTCAAGCCCCACCCCCATGGCTCGCCCCTTGCGCGGACGGCTGCGCGCTCCATGGCGCGGGCCGCTGAGGTCCTGGCCGGTGAGGTCCTGGCCGCTGAGGTCCTGGCCGCTGCTCATCGCCGCGGCTGTCGCCGCCGGGCTGCTGGCCCGACCCTCGGCAGGGGGGACGGCGAGCGGCTCGAGCGCCCAGGGACCAGCCGCCACGGTGCAGGACATCCTCGATGGCAATCAGCTCTATATCGAGCAGCGGCAGGCCAAGGTGCGGGATGGGGCCAAGGTGCCGGATCGCATCCGCACCGGCGACAGCCGCGCCCAGATGGCCTTTCGAGCCGGCGGCACGGCCCGCATCAACCGCTTCTCCCAGATGAAGCTGGGCACCAACTGCTTCTTCCTGAACCAGGGGCAGGTGCTGGTGTCGGGGCCGCAGAACGGCTGCACCCGCTCCAGCCGCATGAGCGTGCGCGGCACCAACTATCTGATCAGCGTCAGTCCGAGCGGCCAGGCGGAGCTGACCGTGCTGGAAGGCCAGGTGATGGTCGAGGCGCCGAACGGTGAGGCGCTCCCAGCCGCTGCCAGACCCACCGCCGTGTTCGGTGGCCATCGCGTCAGTCTGGGCCGCAATGGCGCCGTCAGCGATCGCCACCGGCTCAGTGAGGCCGAGGTGGCCGCCATTCTCGCCGGGCCGCTGTTCCAGGGCTTCCTCACTCCCCTCAGTCACCAGCTGGCCCTGCAGACCTTCCTGCAGCGGGCCTACCCCAACCTGAGTTTCCCCACAACATCCGCCGTCGCCGATCCCGGCGCCAGCGCCCTGCAGTCCACCATCAACGGCCTGCGGCAACAGCAGGGTCGCCCTCCCCTGCAGGCGCTGCCGCCGGAGCTGGCGGCCCGCAATCGCGCCTACCTGAAGCCGGTGTTGCAAGCGATCCTGGCCGGCGCCAGCTGTGACCATGACCGCAGCCGCTGGCGGTCGTTCCAGGAGTCCCTGGGCACGGCGGCGGGCCTGAAACCCAGCAGTGAAGTGCTCACCTGCGGCACGTTGCGGGACTGGAATCCCAACCAGGTGGTGACCGAATGGCTCTCCTCGCCCGTGCACCGAGCGATCCTGCTGGAGCGGCCCAAGGCGACCAACGTGGGTTGCAGCACCCTCAGCAAGGGAGAGGACACAGTGGCCTTCTGCACCCTCTGGACGCCCAGCCGTTGATGAAAGGATCAGTCATTGAACGGCCAGCCATTGAACGGCCAGCCGTTGATTGGCCCGGCGACAGTGGCCTGCAGGGTCAGGGCGAAATCGCCTCAGAGGCGCATCCCCCCCGGCATGTCCAGCAGGGTGTCGCTGGGCCAGGCCCCCAGGGAGGCGAAGCGGCTGGCCAGCACGGCAAAGAGATTGGTGTGCTTCTTGAGTTCCTGTTCGGCGGCCCACTCCGCCTCCTCCACCTCGCCCTGGGGCAGGCCCAGCCCCTCCACCAGGCGCCGGTAGGCGATCTTTTCGCGCTCATTGATCGAGGAGGTGTCACCGAGATTGCGGCCGACACGAATCACCATGTAGGCCAGCTTGAGGGCCAGTTGCTTTTCATCGTGACCTCTGAACCGGGGCGCCAGCTCATCAATCAGCCCCACGTCCATCGCCCCGGCCACCATCTCCGCCACCGCATCGGCGGCCTCCGGCAGCCCCACATCAGCCATGAAATAGCGGCGTGCCAGCACCTCCAGCAGTCGCCGCTCCTCCGGCGACACCTCGCCGTCACTCCAGGCCACGCAGCAGAGCAGGCGCAGCAGGTCGAGATCACCGGCGCTGATCGAGTCGCTGGGCTGGGCCATGGCCGGAGTCCGGATTGGAATGCGGCCATTCTGAGCGTTCACAGGGCACAGCCAGCCAGCCGGTCCAGCCCCAGCGACAAACCCAGCCGTGATCGCCAAGGCCCGCTCCTGGTCCACCCCGCCTCGCCGGTGTCCACTGGCCAGCAGACACGGCTGCAGCCCACCCAGAGCCGGGGAGCTGCGCGGCGACCTCAGCCGCCGAGGCTGAGTCGATGAGCCGCCCCGACACCAACCTGCTGCGCACGATCGAACGGGATGGTCTGCACTGCGCCGGTCTGGTGCTGCTCGGCGGCGTCGCCTTCGGCGCCGGTCCGATCCGACTGCTGGTCGGGCCGTTGCAGCAGAGCAGCGAGTTCAGCCTTGA
>CALPMR020000306.1 GCA_943324725.2 Bordetella parapertussis
CAACGTGCCATGGCGGTGTTGTTACCACCGGCAGCCCAGCCGCTGCGGCTGCCGCCGCGGCGCCTGCTGCGCATCCCCGAGCTCTGGGCCCTGGCGGAACCTGCCGCGATCCGGGCCTTGCAGCATCAGGCCCGGCAACTTGGCCAGCGCCTGGACCTGGAGCTGGAGGATCTGGAACTTGAGCAGCTGGGTGTACGGGACAGCAACGAACTCCTGGCGATTCTGCAGGCGATTCAGTGGGCCGAAGTGGAGGCCAATCTGGCTGATCTGCCCGCCGATCTGCCCCTGGGGCCCAGCCTGCGGCGCAACCGCGAGCTGGTGGCCGGTCGCGACCGACAGCTGCTGAGCCCTGCCCAGCAGAAACGGCGCAGCCTGCGGCGGGCCCTGGCGGAGCAGCTCGGTGACGACACCCTGCTGCTGTTGCCCTGCACCTCGGGCGGGGCGCCCCGCTGCGGTGAGCTGGGGCCGGATCGCAGCCGCAGCTCCGTGCTGCGAGGGGTGCTCGGCCTCGGAGCCCTGGCCGGTCTCGCCGGCCTGCCTCAGCTCAGTGTGCCCGGTGCCTTCGTTGCTGGCCCCAGCGGACCCCTGCCGGTCGGCCTGGGGGTGCTGGCGGGAGCTGGCCTGGATCGAATGCTGCTGGAGCTTCCCCTCGGATCCGCCCCCTGAAGGCCGCTCCGAGGGCTGTTGTTGTTCGGCGTCTTGCTGTTCGAACGAGCCTTCTCGCTGGAGGGATGACAGTTACCGGAAAACCAGGATTGATCGATGGCAGGATTGAACGTCAGGCCGAGCCGACAACAGCCAGAAGCCAGACCTACGGTGGTCGCAATCGGTGACTGGGTTTGTGGAGCTGGTGCGCTTTCATCTCTCCATTCCCTGCCGGGATCTCGATGAAACGCAGCGCTGGTATGTGGAGGGCCTGGGCTGCATCGCCGGACGCCGCAGTGAGCAGGCCCTGATCCTCGAGCTCGGTGGCCATCAGCTCGTCGTCCAGCTGCTGTCCCCCAGCCGCCTGGAGCCGGACCAACCTGGTATCTACCCCCGCCATTTCGGCCTGGTGTTTGCAACGGGCCAGCCCTGGCAGGAGCTGCTGCAACGGGCCCGGGCCCAGGGACTGCATTTTGGTGTCGAGCCGAAATGTCGCTTTGCCGGCGAGCCTCTGGAACACCACACCTTCTTCCTGATCGACCCCAGCGGCAATTGGCTGGAGTTCAAGCACTACCTGGATCCTGAAGCGGCCCTGGGACGACGGGAGTGCCGCCAGGTGGGTGACGCTGCACTGCGCTGAGCACTCAACCGCCGTTGGCGGCTGCCGCCGGCGAGGCCTGGGGCCGGGTTTCGAACTTCAGCAGCAGGGAGCCGCTGGCATCGAGCAGTTCGAAACAGCGATCGACGAACCGCCAGCTCCGCACCCGCTCCAGATCGGCCAGGAAACGGCGCTCATCGTCCATCACCTCGGGTTCGCACTGGAGCATGGTGCTGTCGATGGAGCTGAAACTGAGCTGGTTTCCCTCCATCCGGTAGTTGCCCTGCAGCCGGTTGCAGTCGGCGCTGCCGCTCAGCGTGGAGGTGAGCGGATCGAGCAGCAGCTGAACCTCCTGACGGGCCGCCTGGGGGGACACCGGCATGCTGGCGGCGGGAGCCAGAAGCCAGATCACGCCGCGCAGGGGAGCGTCGCCCACCGGCACGAGCCGCAGCTGCAGCGGGGCCGCACCCTCCTGGAACACCGGCTGAACGGTGTCGCTGCTGAACAGCAGCCGGCCGGCTTCGCTGATCATGGCCCGCACGCTGTAGCGATGACCGGCTCGCACCATGCCGTCGACGTAGGGAATGCGGAAATGGAACGGCGCTGTACCGGCTGGCTTGAGCCGCGCCTTGCCCAACAGCACGGCGGTGGCATCGGCGGCGCCGATCTCCTGCAACTGGGCTTCGAACAGCGCATCGGGGGGGACCGGCATCGGCACCTGCAAGGTCGCCTTGCCTTCCAGGGAGCCGGCCAGCGCCGGCGAGCCGGCCCCAATCAGGGCTGCCAGCAACGAAGCCCTTGCCAGCAGGCCCCAGCCATGGGATCGGCGCTTGAGGACGATCAACGCAGCACCAGGATCGGAGGCGTTCTCCCAGGCTAGGAGGCCGTGGCAGTGCCCTGGCCGGCTCCAGCAGGTTGATCCGATGCCGCACGTCCTCAAGCGCTGCAGCGGCTGTGCATGGCATCCAGAGCCTCCGGCTCGATCGGTCGAGGGCCGATGTAGGGCGTCCTGGCGCCAGCGGTCCACCAGCTCGGAGTACAGGCCCCGCTCGCGGCAGTAACCGCCCAGCTCAGGGTCGCTCAGAGTGGCGTTCAGACCGGCGTTCAGAGTGGCGTTCACCAGCACCACCATGAATTGTCGGCCGGGCCCCAACCCTGCGGCCATCAGCCTTGACGGCCTCGCTGTAAGGACGCATCGATCGGTTCCATCAGGCTCCCTGGTGGTTGAAATGGTCGGAATGGAGAGGCGTCATCTTTCCTGGCGTGGTCCTCACTCCAGTAGCCCGCATCAAGCGTCATCACCTCCGGCAAAGCACCGGCGCTGGTCGCGATGCGCTCCAGCAACCGCTTCGCGGAAGCCAAGGGCTACGGCTCCAGGTGTTCCACATCCGGTGGCTGGTTGCTCACCCCAACAGCGACGATCACTTGGTGGTCGTTGTCGACAGCCAGCTGGCAGTTGTAGCCCTGCAGATAGGAACCGCCGGATTGCATCAGATGGCTGTCGGGGTCGGTGAAGTTGCGCTGGGTCTTGACATCGGCGTTCCGTCAGCCTTCCTGGCCAGTCCCCGTCTGGGCATCGCGTCAGCCCCCAATGGCTCCATATCCGGTGGCTCCACGCCAGCACTCTCGGCAGCCTTGATCGCCGTCTCTCTCGCGGCTTTGGCCCTGGCCGCTGCCGCAGCGGAGTAAAGACGCCCAGGCGACCGAGGCTGTAGAACTCCTGATGTGAGCAAAATAGGAGAGCAAATCTACCCCCCTTGGCTTGGCTCAACGACAAGCCCGGAACAAGGAGTGCCTTACTCGTCAACCCAGGAGGTGAAACCTCGAAGTCGGGGCCGATGCTATAATATTAACGCAATCGAACGCTAGCGGAGCAGCTGGTCGCACCTGAGGTG
>CALPMR020000307.1 GCA_943324725.2 Bordetella parapertussis
AGCAAGATGCTGCCGGCGCTGTGACCCACCAGGTGAATCTCCAGTTGGGGATCACTAGTGGCCAGGGCCACGATCTGATCAGCCAGGCAGCGGGCACCGCCTTTAGCGGTGGTGGTGGCGCGCAGGGCATTCTCCTTCATCTCCTCCCACTGGGCCTTGCCGGTGAGCCGCCGGGCCAGGGGTTCCAGGGCATCGTCGAGCCGATCGAGCATGAAATCCTTGGCGCCATCCAGCACACCCTCCGGCCGGCGATGACGGGTGGCATCCTCCAGCATGTTGCGCAGGGTTGTCCAGTAATCGCTCTTCCAGATGAAGGCAATCGGATAGATCTCCCGCGGCAACATCTGGCGGCGATAGTCGGCGAGGCGCTGCAGAGCCGAATCCTGGCTGACCAGGCCGCCATGGGCATAGAGCACCAGGCGCCGCTTGGTCCAGCTGCTGGTGCGCTGTACAAAATCCGTATGGATGATTTCCTTGATCGACTCCGGCGTGGTGCCGATGTTGCCGTGGGGATCGAGCTGGCCGTCGTTGCGGAGGCTGATCACATGGGGGCGGATCTCGTTGTACTGATAGGAACGGCGCCGCACCGTGCCCACGCCGCCAGCCAGGGCGCCGGCCGCCCTCGCACCGTCCCCACCAGCGCCGTTGCTGGCCATCGAAACCGGCACGCCGAGCCGGGCCACCCAGACATCGGTGCCGTTGGCGAGCCAGTCGGCATAACAGACATGGCCGTAGCCGCGGCGCCCCCAGCTCTCGCCCCAGGAATTCTGAATCCAGAACCCCCGCTCGTCATAAGCGACGATCGCAAAGGCATGGCCGCCGAGCAATTCATCGCGCAGGTGGATGATGCCGCTGTCCCCCACCTCCTGCCAGCCCGCATGCACCCGGGCACTGGCATAGAGAATGCCCACCTCGGTGATGGCTGCATGCATCGCCACGAAATCCTGGTGATTGACGCGGAAATAGGAGCCCAACGGCCTCTGACTGGCGTCGGCGATGACCTTGTCGTTCAGGCCGCCCTTGGCGCGGGACGTGGCCGTCCAGAGCTTGCCGGCGCAGACACCATGCTTGTGCCAGCCCTTCATCGCGCCCCGACAACTGGAGCCCTCGTAATCCTCTCCGGCCCATTCGTCGTATCGACGGGCCAGGGCATAGAACATGAAGGGGCTGACCGGCAGCGGATCGGCACCGATGCGGCGGGTGGTGAGCAGATGGTTGGCCACCGCGGCCAGCCCGAAGCCCGTACAGGCCCCTTCGCTGCCCTGATCCAGGATCGGCAGCGCCAGAGCCTGAACCGCCTCGATCGGGCGCACCGGCGGCACCTCCACCAGGGTGGGCTCATACATGCGATCCCTGAAATCGACACTGTCCGGGCGGGCGGTGAGCAGGCGCCGGGTGCTGCCGGTGAGAGCCCTGGGCAGAGACTTGGCCTGCGCTGCGGAGGAAGCGGCCATGGCGAGGTGCGTCGGGGGGCAGGGGAAAGAAATGCCGACCAGGAAGGATGTGCTGGCGCCCTGAGACAAGGCTTTTCGACTTGATTTCCGCGACAGAAATCAACAAAAATCCTCGCATTGAACCAAAAAATTTCCCACAAAAAGCGAGCCCAAAATGATGCCGAATAGCCTCATTACTGCCGCCATCGCCAACGGCTATTCCCTCAAAGTCACTTCAACGCCAAAGCGTGCCGGCGGCCTCCGCAGCAACAACGGCAGACAACTCTTCACGATGGAAACGTTGTCAAGCCGCTGACCCAGCCAGACGGGCCAGAGGACACCAACGGATCGCGGCAGCCGCGGGCTGGAGCCAGCCCATGGCCGCGCCCCGGCAGGGGTCAGCTCAGAATGGCCCGATGCCGATCATCCGGGCCGAAACGCTTTCCAAGACCTACCGGGTGGCCGACAAGCAGCCGGGCCTGGCCGGCACCCTGCGCCATTTCGTGCAGCGGCGCCATCGCGATGTGGCGGCCGTGAAGGCGGTGAGTTTCACGATTGAGGCCGGCGAGATGGTGGGCTTCCTCGGCCCCAACGGCGCCGGCAAGACCACCACCTTGAAGATGCTGAGCGGCTTGATCCACCCCAGCGGCGGCAGCGCCGAGGTGGCGGGCTACCTCCCCCAGCGCCGCCAGGCCGACTTCCTGCGTCAGATCACCCTGGTGATGGGCCAGAAGCAGCAGCTGATCTGGGATCTGCCGCCGCTCGATTCCCTGCGGGTGAATGCGGCCGTCTATGGCCTCGATGACGCCACCGCCCGGCGCCGCATCGCCGAACTGGCGGACATGCTGGAACTGGGAGAGGAGTTGACGCGGCCGGTGCGCAAGCTCTCGCTCGGCCAGCGCATGAAGGCGGAGCTGCTGGCGGCCCTGCTGCATCAACCGGCGGTGCTGTTCCTCGATGAACCCACCCTGGGCCTCGACATCAACGCCCAGGCGCGGGTGCGCGCCTTCCTGGCGGACTACAACCGCCGCCACGGCGCCACCGTGCTGCTCACCAGCCACTACCTGGCGGACATCACCGCCCTCTGCCCGCGGGTGCTGCTGATCCATGAAGGCGGCCTGTTCCACGACGGCAGCCTGCGGGAACTCTCCAGCCGGCTCGCCCCCTGCCGCCTGGTGCGCCTGGAACTGGAGGAGCCGCGGCCGGCGGCGGCTTTCGCGAGCTATGGCGAGGTGGAAGCCTGCGATGGCCGTGATGTGCGACTGCTGGTGGAGCGCGAGCGGCTCACCGAGGTGGTCGCCAGGCTGCTGGCGACTCTGGACGTGCGGGATCTGGAGGTGAGTGATCCGCCGATTGAGGAGTTGATCGGCAGGCTGTTTCGCCAGGGGGAGGTGGCATGAGGGTGTGGAATCTGGCCCGCCGGCTGCGCCACGGCGGGCGGGTGGCCCGAGCCCTATTCAGCAGCCAGTACGCGCTGATGCTCGAATACCGCGCCGAGACCGCCCTCTGGGCCCTCTCGGGCCTCCTGCCGTTCATCATGCTGGGCATCTGGAGCCAGCTGGCCGTGCCGCCGGCTGGTCTCGAGCCGGGCCATGGAGCGGATACTGCCGGCAGCGGCCTGGATCAGCTGCAGCTCAGCCGCTACTTCCTCTGCGCCTTCGTGGCGCGCCAGTTCAGCGTCGCCTGGGTGGTCTTTGCCTTCG
>CALPMR020000308.1 GCA_943324725.2 Bordetella parapertussis
GCCGCGGCGATCGGCGCCGGCAAGATCTGATGAGCCGCTCCAGGCGGGCCGCCCGCTGGCTGCAACCCGGGCTGGTAGTCAAGCGCTGGATGTTCACCTCGGGCCTGGGCCTGTTGATCCTGTTGATCGGCGTCGCCGTCTGGGCCGACCTGCAGCCGATCTACTCGAGCCTGGAGGCGATCAAATGGGCCCTGGCCCAGATCACCCGCGTGCTGCCCCGCAGCATCACCGGCCCTCTGGTGCTGCTGATCGGCGGTGGGTTGATCTGGTTGGGCCAGAGCCGCAGCTTCGGCTCGATCCAGCAGGCCCTGGCCCCCGAGAAGGACACGGTGCTGGTGGATGCCCTGCTGGCCCAGCGCCGCCTCAACCGCGGCCCGGCGATCGTCGCCATCGGCGGCGGCACGGGCCTCTCGACCCTGCTCTCGGGCCTGAAGCGCTACAGCACCAACCTCACCGCCATCGTCACCGTCGCCGATGACGGCGGCAGCAGCGGCGTGCTGAGGCGCGAGTTCGGCGTAGCGCCCCCCGGCGACATCCGCAATTGCCTGGCGGCCCTCTCCACCGAGGAACCGCTGATGACGCGCCTGTTCCAATACCGCTTCCGCTCCGGCACCGGCCTGGAGGGCCACAGCTTCGGCAATCTCTTCCTGACAGCCCTCACCGCGATCACCGGCAGCCTCGAATCGGCGATCACCGCCAGCAGCCGCGTGCTGGCGGTGCAGGGCCAGGTGGTGCCGGCCACCAATGCGGATGTGCGCCTCTGGGCCGAACTGGAAAACGGCGAGCGCATCGAAGGGGAATCGCGCATCGGCAAGGCCACCAGCCCGATCGTGCGGCTCGGCTGCATCCCTGAACGCCCGCCGGCCCTGCCCCGCGCCCTCGAAGCGATTGCCCATGCCGATCTGATCGTGCTCGGTCCTGGCAGCCTCTACACGTCGCTGCTGCCCAATCTACTGGTGCCGGAACTGGTGAGTGCGATCAGCAGCAGCAAGGCTCCGCGCCTGTACATCTGCAACCTGATGACCCAGCCAGGCGAAACCGATGGCCTCGATGTCGGCGGCCATCTGCGGGCGATCGAGGCCCAGCTGGCCAGCCTGGGCGTGGAGCAGCGACTGTTCAACTGTGTGCTGGCCCAGGAGGATCTCGGTGAATCCCCCCTGGTCACGAACTACCGCCTGCGCGGAGCCGAACCGGTGACCTGCGACGCCCGCAGCCTGGCCAGCCAGGGCTACGAAGTGATGCGAGCCCCCCTGCAGGGCGCCCGTCCCACGGCCACGCTCCGCCACGATCCCCGCAGCGTGGCGCTGGCGGTGATGCGCTTTTACAAGAAGCATCGGAGAGAGGGGTGAGCGAGACCGCCAACACACCACAAGCTGGCCCTGAACGTTGGGGATGATCCCGTCGTGAAGCGACTAACAGTAAATCGCCAAGAGCCGTAAAACTAAAAGCGTTGAGGCTTGAACCAGGTTTCAGTTTAAAAAGGCGAAATCCTCAAGCAGCAAGGCCAACATCTCGCTCAGTTGCAGTCGGTGGCGGGGGGAATCTGCGAGGAGGAATCGGCATTGAGAAACAGCAAGTCGAGCCTGGATTCGAGCTCGGCGAGCCGCGCATTCTCGATCTTCAGCTGCTCGGTTTCTTTCCTCAGCCGTTCGGTTTCGCTGATCGGTTGCTCGGTTTCGCTCCGCAGCTGAGCAGATTCGCTCTTCAGTCGCTCGGATTCTTGCCTCGATTCGATCGCGCTGATCTGCGCATCGATTGTTGGATGCCAGTTAAACTTCGCCAAAAAGCGCCGCCAAGGCGGCAACGAGGAGAGGAATTCCGATTTGCCGATTGACCTCGATGCTGTGATGACCGGGGATGTCGACATGGCTGTAGCAGGCGAAGAAGGTGATCAGGATGATGAGGGTGCCGGCCAGCAGGGCAGCGATGCCGGATTGATCCCGCCACGGGAAAGGCTCCTATGCAGTGAGACTCTTGGCTTGTGACATCACGGTATCGAGGCCGATCCGAAGCGGTCCCGCGATGGTACGTGCGTACCGACGGGGATGGCTTCCGTGGAATAGCGGAAGCGCGGATCGCAGAAGCTGGTTATCAGCCATGATGTGTTTGAGCAAAAGACCCTGGAGGTAAGGGTGAAAACGGCCCTGATCCTCGGCGTCACCGGACAGGACGGCGCCTACCTGGCCCACCTGCTGCTGGGCAAGGGCTACCGGGTGGTGGGAAGCAGCCGCGATGCCCAGATGGCCAACACCAGCCGGCTGGAGCGGCTGGGGATCGCGGGGGAGGTGGAGGTGGTGTCGCTCGCACCCAACGACTTCCGCAGCGTGCTCAAGGTGGTGAGCGGCGTTAAACCCGAAGAGATCTACAACCTGGCTGGGCAAACGAGCGTGGGGTTGTCGTTTGAGCAGCCGGTGGAGTGCATGGAATCGATCGCCGGTGGCACCTTGAACCTGCTGGAGGTGATCCGCTATCTGGGGGCGCCGGTGCGCCTGTTCAATGCCGGCAGCTCGGAATGCTTCGGCGATACGGGCCAAGAACCGGCCAACGAAGACACCCCCTTCAAGCCCCGCAGCCCCTATGCGGTAGCCAAGGCCACGGCCTTCTGGCAAGTGGCCAATTATCGAGAGGCCTATGGACTGTTTGCTTGCACTGGCATCCTGGCGAACCACGAATCGCCGCTACGGCCCAATCGCTTTGTGACCCAGAAGATCATCCAAGGGGTGAAGGCGATCGCAGCAGGGAAACAGGAGAAGCTGGTGCTGGGCAATCTCGATATCTGGCGCGATTGGGGCTGGGCGCCGGACTATGTGGAGGCAATGCACAGGATGCTGGAGGCGGAGAAGCCGCAGGATTACGTGATCGCGTCAGGGAAGTCCCATTCACTGCGGGAATTTGTTGATGCAGCGTTTGCCCAGGTAGGCCTTGATCCTCAGGATCGACTGGAGGTGAATAGCTGCTTGTTGCGACCGACAGACCTAAGCTATTCAGCCATGGATCCCGGCAAGATCGCCAGTCGCTTGGGCTGGAGACCGAGGCTAGAATTGCCAGATATCGTGAGAAGAATGTCTACCGATGCATTGCATTGAGCTCAATCAGACAAGCATCTAGAATGCTTGCCATGCACACC
>CALPMR020000309.1 GCA_943324725.2 Bordetella parapertussis
AATGGGGCAACGACCTTGAGTTGGCGATGCTCTGGAGTTGCTGAACCTCGTCGTCGCTGAGAACCAGCGGCGGCATCGGGCGACCAACTGCCATGGAACGACTCCCCTCAGAAGACACTCTTTTTTTTACCTGTTATTTCCGGGACTGTGCATTAGGTCGGCATAGGCCTCCGGGCCGAATAGGGCACGGGCGTGGATTCGCGCCGCCCGGCCCATGCGGGAGCGGGCGTCGGCGTCATCCAGCAGGCATTCGAGCGCGTCCTCCCAGGCCCCGGCGACGGCGGCAATGAAGCCTGTCGAGCCGGGCAGGATGGCGTCGCAGAGCGGTATCCACGCTGGGTACTTCCACGGCTGCGGCCGCCAGCAGGCGGAGCGGGCTCTTCGCTTCGCAGAACAGATTGCCGAGTTCCAGCGGCGCCAAGTTGACATCGAACCGGGCCACTTCGCCGAACAGGTCGTGCAGCGGCAACCTGAGACGAGTCTCGATGCGCGGTGCGTGCCTCGCCAATTCGGGATAGGCGGCCAGGTCGAGGGCACCGACGATCACAAGCAGTGGCTCGGGCCGGCGGTCGAAGAGGCTGGCCAAGGCCGCGGCAGCGACCGCAAAGTCGCGGCGGTGGGTGGGGGTGCCGCTAGCGAAGCCGAATCTCGGGCGGCCTTCGGCGACGGACGGTTTTGCAGCCTTGCACGCAGCATCAGCGAGGCCGGTGAGCGTGGCGTCGAGACAGTTCGGCAACACGGCCAGTCGCTTACAGAGTTGGCCTGCGGCTGAGGCCAGCGGCGCGGCGGCATCGCAGGCGGCCAGCGCGTCTCGTTAGCACACCGCATCGGCCAGCCAGCGCAGTCGGTCGGCTTCCGGCAGATCGTCGAGGTAGGCGAAAAAACCGCCGCCATCATCTCCGCATCAAAGATGAGGTCGTCGACGTCGTAGACCAGCGGCACGCCACGGGCTCGGCAGCTGTCGCGCACGAGATCGAAGGCTGCTTTCCGGCGTGCCCGAAACACAACCACGATGTCGACATCGTTGAGGCGGGCAGGCACGGCGGCGAGCGGCAGCCAGGAGGCCTGCCAGCCCCGCGCCTTCAGCGCAGCCACCGGGTGGAGCACACGGTACTGATGGCCGATCGATGCCGGAGCCGCGGAGAGAAAGAGGATGCGCCGCGGCCGCTTGGGCGGAGCCGGAGGTTCACCGTCCGGCAAGTGGGCGAGGATCGCCTGCGACCAATCGTCGCTTGCGGCGAGTGAATCCGCGTTCCGGCGCAACGGCGTGTAGAGGGCGACGAAGCGATCGAAAGTGGATGCCAGGTCGTCACATTCGCCAGCCGTGCGGGACTCCGAGAGTCCCCCTGGGGCGACGAGCGAGGCGTGGAGCTTGCGCAGCCGGCTAAGACCCATCGAAACAGTTGACTCTCCCTGTTCCTTCCCGACACGATTGCGGTGGAGTCGCCCATCGGCCAGTGCCGCCACGGCAGCTGCGACAGCGGAGCCGGGCGGAGGGAGGCCGATGGGCAGGACGGCCCGCAGTGGTTCCGCCGCAACGCGCCAATCCGACACGAGATGGGCGAAGTCGACGGCCCCCCGGGGCAGGTCGCGGGAGTGCCGCTCGGAGTCGAGCACGTAGCGCAGCCAAAGCAGCAGCGCCCGGCTCGTGCAGGCGATGGCCGCCGGGCGGAACTGGGGCACGTCCTTGCGGGCCGCCAACGACCGGGCCACCTCCAACGGATCGCGCAGCACGAGCACAGCCGAGTGGCCGCTGCCGGCCGAGGAGAGCACCTGGCTCCAGAACGGCAGTAGTCGGCAGAGCCGTGGATCCTTGAGGGCGAAGAGGGTCTCTTCCGCGTAGGCGTCATCGAGCAGCCGCTGGGCCTCGTCCTGATCGCGGTCCCGCGCGGGATCCTCGAACCACGCCGGCGGGATGGCGGCATCGTCGTTCCAGCGGGTGCCGGCCGATTCGAGCAGGCGGTTGTTGAACCTGGCTAGGCCGCGCGATTCCTCGTAGCCGGTAGGGTTATCGGCCGTGGCCGGCATCGAATCGCCTGGCAGCGCCGCCCCCATGGCACCGAGCATGCCGGTCATTGCCGACGTTCCACTGCGGTGCATGGCCCAGCACCAGGATTGCGTGACGGCTCACGGGGCCGCCCCGCGGAGCCGTTCCAGGGAGAAGGTCATGAAAGGCAGCACCTGCGGGGGCACAGTGCCCATGAACTCGGCCTCCCTCTCCGACGCGGCGTAGTCGAGCCACGGATCGAAACGTACTCCTCGTGGAACCTTGCCCAGGGGTGGCCATCTGGCGGCACGTTGGTGGCAACGTCGCGATGAAACTGGCGGACCGTGCCGGAAGCGACCAACCACTCGACGAGCCCGCCCCGGCGCTCCGATGTCGTGCGTCGCAGCTTCAGGCAGTTTTGCTCTCGATCAGCGGTCGAAACGAAACCTTTGCCGAGGAGGCGCCGATACTGGCAACACGAAATAATTCGTAGCCTTCCCAAGTCCGGCCGACGGATTCGAGGAGTCGATCCTCGGCTTCCTGGGATTAGCACTCCAATAGCGTCTCGTTCTGCAACTTCGACCCCAGGTGCCAGGCCGGGGTGGCGACGACAGGGCCGAGTTGACCGCATTGGCCAGGGTGCTCTTGCCGGCGCCGCTCAGCCCGGTGAACCAGAGGATGGCGCTGCGATGGCCGCGTTGGTGCGCCCTGGAGGCGCGGGTCACGGTGGAGTGTGGTGCCAGACGATGTTCTTGGCCTTGCCGGCCTGGCCGTTGGTGGCCTTGTCGGCCTGGCCGGCGGGGGCCGTGCCGGCCGGGCTGGTGGCGAGGGTGCCGTCGGGGGCCTGGGAGCTGCTCATCGGCGGGGCGGCTATGGGGATGGATCGGGCCATTGTCCCTGCCGAAGGGAGCTGGGTGCTCAGGGGCGCCAGCTGGCGCTCAGCCCCCCGCCTGCTTCGGCCGGAACCCCTCCTTCTCCAGGGCAGCCAGGGCGATCGCCACCTGATCGCCCTGCAGTTCGATCACGCCGTCCTTGAGGGTGCCGCCGGTGCCGGCTGTGGCCTTGAGCGCCTTGAGCAGGGCCTTGGCCTCGGCCTCGGCGATCTCGAGGCCGGTGATGGCGGTCACCAGCT
>CALPMR020000310.1 GCA_943324725.2 Bordetella parapertussis
CCCGGCCAGCTGGGAGGCCTATCTTCACGGGCTTGCGGCACAGCCGACCGGCGCCATCGCGGTCAACCGCAGCTGTCGGCAGCCTCTTAAAGTTCTGGATCAGCCGATTTCAACATGTCTGCCCCCGTCGCCCAACCAGGTTCGGCCATACGGGCGGGGCAGAACACCAAGTTCGTGTTCGTCACCGGCGGGGTGGTCTCCAGCATCGGCAAGGGGATCGTGGCGGCCAGCCTGGGGCGTCTGCTCAAGAGCCGGGGCTACAGCGTCTCGATCCTCAAGCTCGATCCCTATCTGAACGTCGATCCGGGCACGATGAGCCCGTATCAGCACGGCGAGGTGTTCGTCACCCAGGACGGCGCCGAGACCGATCTGGATCTGGGCCACTACGAGCGCTTCACCGACACCGCCATGTCGCGCCTCAACAGCGTGACCACCGGCTCGATCTACCAGTCGGTGATCAACAAGGAACGGCGCGGCGATTACAACGGCGGCACCGTGCAGGTGATCCCCCACATCACCGGCGAAATCCGCGAACGCATCCACCGGGTGGCCGCCAACAGTGGCGCCGATGTGGTGATCGGCGAGATCGGCGGCACCGTCGGTGACATCGAATCGCTGCCGTTTCTGGAGGCGATCCGCGAATTCCGCGGCGACGTCGGCCGCAACGACCTGGCCTACGTGCACGTCACCCTGCTGCCCTACATCGGCACCTCGGGCGAACTCAAGACCAAACCCACCCAGCACTCGGTCAAGGAGCTGCGCTCGATCGGCATCCAGCCCGACGTGCTGGTCTGCCGAAGCGACCGGCCGATCAACGGCGAACTGAAGGCCAAGATCGGCGGCTTCTGCGGTGTGTCCGGCGGGGCCGTGATCCAGGCCCTCGACGCCGACAGCATCTACGCCGTGCCCCTGGCCATGGAGGAGGAGGGGCTGTGCCGCCAGGTGCTGGATGTGCTCGAACTCACCGACCATCCCAGCGACATGGCCCGCTGGGGCGAGCTGGTGCGCAAGCTGCGCAACCCCGGCCCGGCGGTGAAGGTGGCCCTGGTGGGCAAATACGTCCAGCTCAACGACGCCTACCTCTCGGTCGTCGAAGCCCTGCGCCATGCCTGCCTGGATCGCGATGCCTCGCTCGATCTGCACTGGGTCTGCGCCGAGCAGATCGAAACCCAGGGGGCCGATGTCCTGCTCAAGGGCATGGATGCGGTGGTGGTGCCCGGCGGCTTCGGCAATCGCGGCGTCGATGGCAAGGTGGCGGCGATCCGCTGGGCCCGCGAGCAGCGGGTGCCCTTCCTGGGGCTGTGCCTGGGCATGCAGTGCGCCGTGATCGAGTGGGCCCGCAACCAGGCGGGCCTCATCGGCGCCACCAGTGCCGAGCTGGATCCGGCCACGGCCCACCCGGTGATCCACCTGCTGCCCGAACAGCAGGATGTGGTCGACCTGGGCGGCACGATGCGGCTGGGTGTCTACCCCTGTCGCCTGGCGGCCGGCACCATGGCCCAGCGGCTCTATGGCGAAGCGGTGGTCTACGAGCGCCATCGCCATCGCTATGAGTTCAACAACGCCTACCGCAACCTGTTCCTGGAGTCGGGCTACGAAATCAGCGGCACCTCCCCCGATGGCCGCCTGGTGGAGCTGATCGAGCTGAAGAGCCATCCCTTCTTCACCGCCTGCCAGTTCCACCCGGAGTTCCTGTCGCGGCCGGGCAAACCCCACCCGTTGTTCCGGGGGCTGATTGAGGCGGCGCAGCAGCAGCGCGAGGGCGTTGCTCAGGACCGGCAGGTCCCGGCCGATGGGGTGCCGCTGCAGGTCTGAGGGGCACAACGGCTGGAGGGAGCCGCGCAGCAGCAGCTCGCCCAGGCCCTGATCGAAGGACGGCGGCAGCAGGTCCGGGCCTGCGGCGGACCGCCTTGGGTTGCGCCCTGCGGCCAACGCCTGCAGGCCCTGGAGGTGCCGGCGCTGGGTGCGCCTCTGGACCTCGCTACGGTGTCATGTAACCGTTGCAGGAGTGTTGATGGCCGCGGAAGCCAGGCCGGAGAGCCGTCGCTCACGCCCCAGCAGCCCGTCGTTCAGCGGCGACCAGCCCAGCAATGCTGCGGCCAGCGCCCAGGAGGAGCGCCGCGCCGCCAACCGCCGCAAGGTGCGAGAGCACCGCCAGCGGCTGCGGGCTCAGGGGATGCGGCCGATCCAGATCTGGGTGCCGGATGTGCATTCGCCAGAGTTCGCGGCCGAGGCGAGGCGGCAGTGTCTGCTGGCCAATGCCAGCCCCGAGGAGGCCGAGATCCAGTCCTTCATCGATTCGGTCTACGAATGGCCCGATGACGAGTACAGCCAGTGAGCCGCGGTGAGCTGTGGACCATGGCCGGCGGTTCTGGATACACCAGCAAACCCCGCCCAGTCGTGATCGTTCAGGACGATGCCTTCACTGCACGCGACTCGCTGACGGTGTGTCTGATCACAACGGACAGCAGCGACCTTCCGGTGTTTCGCGTTCCCGTGGAGCCCACGGCGACAAACGGCCTGCGGCTGGTCAGCCACCTGATGGTCGACAAGGTCACCACCGTGCCGCGAAGGCGTCTTGGCCAGTGCATCGGCCGGCTGGCGGATGAGGATCTGCTGCGGCTCAATCGCGCCTTGCTGGTGTTTCTGGGGCTGGCCCGTTGATCCCCCTAAAAGACTCTGATGGAGATCGCCATTTCGGGGCTGGCCGGCTGCCAGGCTGTAGCCAAGATCCGCCGCGGCATCCAACTCCGCCCGTCCACCCGTGATCGCCTCGTGCCGCCGTCCCTGCCCATCGTCGAGACCTTCCACTCGCTGCAGGGCGAGGGCCTGCATGCCGGCCGCAGCGCCTTCTTCATCCGCCTGGCGGGTTGCACGGTGGGCTGCAGTTGGTGCGACACCAAGCACTCCTGGCCGGCGGGCGTTCACCCGCACCGCACTCTCCAAGCGCTGACCGAGGAAGCCCGCCAGGCCGCCGCCGCCGGCGCCGCCTTCGGGGTGATCACCGGCGGTGAGCCGCTCCATCACGATCTCGATGGCCTCGGCACCGCACTGCGGCAGGCCAGCCACAGCGAGGGCGGAAAGGGGGCAGACGGTGGGCTGCCGGCA
>CALPMR020000311.1 GCA_943324725.2 Bordetella parapertussis
CCCGACGCAGAGGGGGCAGTGGGCAAGGCCCATGGGCTTGGCGCTCCTGAGGTTGGCTCCACCATGGCACCTTCGATCAGATGCCGCCGCCGCCGGGGCACGATTTCCGCGGATTCGCCACATGGCTCTGGCCAGCCCTGCACAGCCACTCCCCTTGGCAGTCAACGCCCGTGGTCTGATCATCAGGGGGAGATCGAAACGGAAGTGCCCCTTGTATGAACCGAACGCTGCAGGCACGAATCCTGTCCAGAGTGACCCCTGGCCCGGGTGCTGTCCACTCTGATGGGCTGGCTCCCCATGCCCTCGCCCCGCTTGTGCTCGTCCTGCGTGTCCCTGTCTCGAATCGTCCTGTGTACGGAGTGAACCCTTGCTGCGCCTGAGTGAGCTGAAGCTGCCCCTGGACCACAGCGACGCCGAACTGAGTGCGGCTGTCTGCCGCCGGCTGAGCCTGCCGCCAAAAGCGCTGCGGGGCCATCAGCTGGTCAAGTGCAGTGTCGATGCCCGCCGCCATGGGGAGATCGCCCTGGTGTACAGCCTCGATCTCGACCTGGCCCTCAGCGCCGCTGAGCAACAGCGCCTGCTGCAGCGCTTCGCCGGTGACCCCCACCTGCGCCCGGCACCGGATACGGCTTACCGCTTCGTCGCCAGCGCTGCGGATGATCCGGCCCTGGCCGCGCCGGCCCTGCTGCGCAGACCGGTGGTGGTCGGAGCCGGCCCCTGCGGCTACTTCGCCGCCCTGCTGCTGGCCCAGATGGGCCTGCGCCCCTTGCTGCTGGAGCGGGGCAAACCGGTGAAGGAGCGCAGCGCCGACACCTTCGGCTTCTGGCGCGGTAACCGGCCGTTCGATCCGGAATCCAATGCCCAGTTCGGCGAAGGGGGAGCCGGCACCTTCTCCGACGGCAAGCTCTACAGCCAGGTCAGCGAAGATCCCCGCCTGGTGCGCAAGGTGCTGGAAGAGCTGGTGGCAGCCGGCGCCAACGACGAGATCCTGACCCTGCACCGACCCCACATCGGCACCTTCAAGTTGGCCACGGTGGTGCGCGGCCTGCGGGCGCGGATCGAGGCGCTGGGTGGGGAGGTGCGCTTTGGATCCCTGGTCCAGGAGCTGGTGCTGGAGGCCGGGCCATCGCGGCAGGTCCGTGGTGTGAAGCTGGCCAGCGGCACGATCATCGCCAGCGATCACGTGGCCTTCGCCCCGGGCCACAGTGCCCGCGACAGCTTCGCGGCCCTGTTCGCCCAGGGGGTGGCGATGCAGGCCAAGCCGTTTGCGATCGGTGTGCGCATCGAACATCCCCAGCAGCTGATCGATCGGGCCCGCTGGGGAGCGGCGGCCGGCCATCCGCGTCTGGGGGCGGCCGAATACAAGCTCGTGCACCACCTCGCCGCTGGTCGGGATGTCTACAGCTTCTGCATGTGCCCCGGGGGGCTGGTGGTGGGAGCCACCTCGGAGCCGGGCTGCGTCGTCACCAACGGCATGAGCCAGCACTCGCGCAATGAGCGCAATGCCAACAGCGCCCTGGTGGTCAATGTGACCCTGGAGGATCTGGAGCCCTGGGGCCGCTTCCCCGGCGATCCGCTGGCGGGGGTGGCTTTCCAGCGGCACTGGGAGCATCAGGCCTTTGAAGCCGGCGGCGGCGATTTCTGCGCCCCGGCCCAGTGGGTTCCGGACTTCCTGGCGGGCCGCAGCAGTGAATGCCGCCAGGGAGGGGTCAAGGCCTCATACCAGCCTGGAGTTCGCCTCACTCAGCTGGATTCGTGTCTGCCGGAGTTTGTGATCGCGGCGCTCAAACAGGCCCTACCCGCGTTTGAACGGCGGATTCCCGGCTATAGCGGGCCCGGAATTCTGATCACCGGCGTCGAGACCCGCACCTCCTCACCGCTGCGACTGAACCGCGATGGGGCCACACGAGAAAGCACCAACACCCCCGGGTTGTACCCAGGGGGTGAAGGTGCAGGTTATGCCGGCGGAATTCTCTCCGCGGCGATCGATGGCATCCGGCTGGCGGAAGCGATGGCGATCAACCTTCTTCGTCCTCGGCCCCAAGGGGAACCAGGCGAATCTGCTTGCGACCCAACTTGATCTCGAACTCGTCGCCGGGCTTGAGATCGAGCATGGCGGTGTAGGCCTTGCCCACCATCAGGTTGCCGTTGAACTGGACCTTGGTGTTGAAACTGAGCTTGCGCCCTGCCTTTCCGGCCTTCGGAGCAGCGCCGAAGTCAACGCCCTTGGCATTGAGCAGCGCCTCGTAGAAGGCTGTGAAATTCAAGCGCTCGGTCCCATCCCGCTTGGCTGAGACGTAACCACAGGCTCTGACGAGGTCAGACTTGCTGACATCTCCCAACTCTTTGACCTTCGTGAGAAGCTCGGGTCCCGTAAGCATGTGCTCATTTATGCAACTTGTGCATCATCTCATCCCGCCGCACCCTTTGCAAGCGGCAGGTGAGTGCCTCCCCGGTACATGTGCCAGGAGGAAGGATCACCAGGCTCGCGATCTGGCCAGCCTTGCGCTATCTGGAACCGCTGCCCGCCGGCAGTGTTCAGTGCCCAGCACTGAGGAGTGGCGCAATCAGACCTGAAAAGACTCAGCCCTGGGAAACGATGCCGCTCCACTGCACCGCCTTGACCTGATCCCGACGCCAGGAATGGAACAGGGTTGGTAGCGCCACCGTGCACATGGGGCAGACGGCAATAGCTGGGCGTGGAACTCCTTCGTTTTCCAGCTGGCGAACGATGGCGCTGCGGATGTCGAGACGGTCATGGTGGGGATCGGGATCGGCCAGCAGCGCCCCACAGGCGACCAGCTCCTGGAGCGCCGCCTCGTCCTGGCAACCGTGACGGCGCAGAGCTGCCGCCACCTCGAGGCTCACGGGCCGCTCCACCTGATAGTTGGCACCGCTGACACAGGGACCAAGGGCCACCAACAGCTCGGCTGGATTGGATCCGGCGGCGACGAGACGTGCGATCGCCCTGGGCAGGATGCGCCCGGCAACCCCGCGCCAGCCCGCATGGCAGGCAGCCACCCGACCACTGTGGGGATCGGCCAGCAACACGGGGGTGCAGTCGGCACCACACACCCAGAGACTCTGGCCACCGCCGTC
>CALPMR020000312.1 GCA_943324725.2 Bordetella parapertussis
GGCGGCAACGCCTACACCCATCGCCGCATGGCTGCCTGCCTGCGCGATATGGAGATCGTTCTCCGCTACATCACCTACGCCGTCTTCACCGGCGACGCTTCCGTCCTGGAAGATCGCTGCCTCAACGGCCTGCGTGAGACCTACCTCGCCCTCGGCGTCCCTGGCGCTTCCGTGGCTGAAGGTATCCGCAAGATGAAGGACGCCGCCATCGCGATCGCCAACGATCGCAACGGCATCACCCCCGGCGATTGCTCCGGCCTGATGTCCGAAGTCGGCACCTATTTCGATCGCGCAGCTGCTGCTGTCGCCTGATCAGTCTGCTGATCTGGTTCACCTTCATCCCTACCTTCACATCATGAAGACTCCCCTCACCGAGGCCGTCGCAGCCGCCGACTCCCAGGGCCGTTTCCTCGGCAACACCGAGCTGAACGCCGCCTTCGGTCGCTTCGAGCGCGCCAAGAACGCCCTGGAAGCCGCCAAGGCTCTCACCTCCAAGGCCGACCAACTTGTCAACGGCGCTGCCCAGGCCGTCTACAACAAGTTCCCCTACACCACCCAGATGCAGGGCAACAACTACGCTGCCGACCAGCGTGGCAAGGACAAGTGCGCCCGTGACATCGGTTACTACCTGCGCATGGTCACCTACTGCCTCGTGGCTGGTGGCACCGGACCCATGGATGAGTATCTGATCGCCGGTCTCGATGAGATCAACCGCGCTTTCGAACTCTCCCCCTCCTGGTACGTTGAGGCCCTCAACTACGTCAAGGCCAACCACGGCATCGCTGGCGACCCCGGCGTCATCGCCAACAACTACATCGACTACGCCATCAACGCTCTCGTCTGAGCCTTGATCGCCTTTTCGATCCCTCTAAGGCCCCCTCACCGGGGCCTTTTTTTTTATGCCGACGATGCCGCATACCCTGGCCACAGGCACGCCGGGCAACGGAATCAGCGCCAACCTTCGCCCCCCGCTGCCACGCCCCTGCTTCTGAAGCCATTGACTTCCGAGCGGACACGGATGGCGAGATTGGGGTGTGCACCTTGCGGTTGACAGCCTTGATCTGCAGGATCCATCAGCATTGGGGAACCACCGGCGCCCATAGCACCGCCGCCTTGAGTGCAGGATGAGAAGGGCTTTGCGTGCTGTAACGATCACATAAGTCCCGAGGGCCCCAACACGAGGATCCCCATAGGATCGAAAGAATGCTCCGGAGCCGATGAACGGCCCGCTTGCAGTCTTCTCCCTCCCGGCCCGCCTTTCATGACTCTGGTCAACGCGCCCTATCTGGGCATCGATCGGTATGCGAACGACCGCAACAAGGAAAACTGGACCAACGCCTCTGACCAGGACAAAACCACCATCATCCGCGCTGTCTATCAGCAGGTGCTCGGCCATCAGTACGTGATGTCCAGCGAGCGACTTGATGGGGCTGAGTCACTGTTCCGCAACGGCTATCTGAGCGTACGGGAACTGGTGCGCATGGTGGCCAAGAGCAATCTCTATCGCTCGCGGTTCTTTGAGAACTGCAATCCCTATCATTTCATTGAGCTCAACTTCAAGCACCTGCTTGGTCGCGCGCCCCAGAACAAGGCGGAGATGCTCCACCACTTCACCATCCTGCAGGATCAGGGCTACGACGCCGAAGTCGATTCTTACATCGACAGTGCCGAGTACCAGAATCGTTTCGGCGAAGAAGTGGTTCCCTATCTGCATGGCTGGGATTACTCCTCCGGCCAGCAGGGGCGCCAATTCTCCTGGCTGATGCAGCTGGCCCGTGGTGCCGCCGCCTCGGTGAAAGGAGACGCTGGCGGCAACCAGTTCCGCCTCGGCAAAGCCCTGCATCAGGACCGTGCCGTGCCCGTGAACAGCCCCAACAGCGGCGGCTCCGGTGCCCTGCCCGCCAACATCCCCCACACCAGCATCACCCAGATGGCCCAGGGGATCGGCCAGAACGCGCGGGTGTATCGCGTTGAAGTCAGCGGCCTGAACAACTACCGCCTGCACAAACGCAGCAACACCGTGCGTTTCGTCACCTTCGACAAAATGCTCGAAACCCAGCAGAGCATCCACCGCCAGGGTGGCCGGGTGGTGAGCGTTTCGCCGGTGAACTGATTCAGGCGGACCCGCATCGCCTGCGTCCCTTCCCGACCCGGTCGTTCCAGAACGACCGGGTCTTTTTTTTGCGGCCAGCTGGGCCTGATTCTCAATCCACTCCTAAGCACTGGCAGCCGAGGGGCCGTCGACGGCGCCGCAGACCTGGCCACAAAGCATCTGAACAGCGTGAATCGCAATACCGATCAACACGATCATGAACAATGCAATACAGAACATGGCGAAACACTTCAGCACAGAACTGCCGATCGAGGCATGGATTTCACGGCTCAGGTGATCACGTCATAGAACGTTGTGGAAGGCTCCGCGCCACGGTTTCAGCCACAACTGGCTCGGGGAAGCAAGGCTTTGCATGCAGGGGGCTTCGCCTGATCAACTTGGCTGAAAGCTGGATGATGAAGGCCAGCGCCGAGTGCCTGCTCGATCAATTACCCGGGGAATTGGTATCAGCATGCAACACCTATCCCAGGCCACCAATGACCCTTTGTGAAGTTCCCGAAGCGTACGAAGTATCTGCCTAAGAATGACCAGGTGCCCAGCACAGAGCGCACTTGAGACGGACGCAAGTCCATTCCTCTCGTTTGCCTCATCCCTTACCCACCCTCCCGACTCCGGTCGAGAACAGGAGCTACTCAATGTTCGACGCCTTCACCAAGGTCGTTGCGCAGGCTGATGCCCGCGGCGAATTCATCAATGCTGGTCAGATCGACGCCCTCTCGGCGATCGTTGGCGACAGCCTCAAGCGGATGGATACCGTCAACCGGATCACCTCCAACGCTTCCGCCATCGTCACCAACGCTGCTCGCGAACTCTTCGCCCAGCAGCCTGCTCTGATCTCCCCTGGCGGCAACGCCTACACCCATCGCCGCATGGCTGCCTGCCTGCGCGATATGGAGATCGTTCTCCGCTACATCACCTACGCCGTCTTCACCGGCGACGCTTCCGTCCTGGAAGA
>CALPMR020000313.1 GCA_943324725.2 Bordetella parapertussis
CCAGATTTCAGGCTGATCAAGCCCTTCCCGCTTCTGCCATGATCTCCGCGCAATCGCCACCACCTGCCGCAAGCCTCTGTCCGCATGTTCAGTCAACTTGCGTTCTGATGACATTCGCCATT
The DNA here is from genome assembly GCA_943324725.2 of Bordetella parapertussis. Classification (GTDB taxonomy): domain Bacteria; phylum Cyanobacteriota; class Cyanobacteriia; order PCC-6307; family Cyanobiaceae; genus Cyanobium. The sequence goes on from CALPMR020000313.1 coordinate 123, forward strand.
CAAGGCTTGGCATTGAGATCTTCGGAGCTAGTCTCCCGCAGCCGCAGCAGGGGCGCCGGTGTGCTCTTGGCCCTTGTCGTTCCACCCCACCCCCCCGGGCTCCAGAGTCCCAGGGAAAGTCGACAGCATCCTTCGGCCTTGCCCCGTTCCCCCGCCCAGACCCAACGTCAGGATCCGCTGCAAGGCGCTGGGCTGGCCACCGTGCTGCAAACCGATGACTTCGGTTGCTGGGAGGCCGCCGTATCCACCACTCTGGGGCATCACCGCAGTGAGCTGCTCACCCCTGCCAGCCCGTTCCGAGCCCACTTCCGCATCGGCCAGCTCGGGGCGTTCACGGTGCTGCATGTGCAGGGAAGCGGCCGCCTGCGGCTGAGCCGGGAGCAACGGCAGCAGAGTGTGCTCTGGCTGCCGTTGCGGGGCATCACGGCTGAGCGGATCAACGGCCAGAGCTGGCTGGCTGAGCCCGGCACCGGCCTGCTGTTTCAGCCAGGTGATGTGATGGAGGGCGAAACCAGCGAGACGATCGAAGGCGTTTCGATCCTGATTCCCCCCGGCCTGCATCGCCGACCCTCACGCCTGGCCTCACCTCTGTTGGCTGCAGGCCCTCTGCACCAGCGCATCCTCGCCAGCGCACGAGCTCTGGCCGTCGCCACTGCCCTTCAGCTCGCCGGCGCCGAACTCGCGGCCGACCAGCTCACTGAGGTTCTGCGGGAGTGGTCGGACCGGCAGGAGCAACCCTTTCGCCGGGAACGGCTCACCGCCCGGCGCCGCCGCGACACGGTGGAATCAGCACGACAGTGGATGGCGGCCCGCCTGCCGGAGCGCTTCTCGCTGGAGGATCTCAGCCAGGCGGTGGGGGTGTCGCCACGGCAGTTGCAGTACAGCTTCCAGGAGGAACGGGGCCGCTCGCCGCTGGCAGAAGCCAAGCGTCTGCGTCTGCAGCGGCTGCGAAGCCTGCTGCTGGATCCGAGCCACGATCAACGCCGTGTGACCGAGCTGATGACGGCGGCGGGCCTGATCGCTTCGGGGGTCACCTCCGCCGATTACCGCCACTGGTGCGGCGAAAGCCCAGGCCAGACCCGGCTGCGCCGCCTTGGTCGCGAGTTGGATCCCGCCGATGAAGCGTGAACACCTCTGGTTGATCGTGCACTTGGTGCTGGGGCTGGCCTGGATTGCCTTGCTGGCCAGCCGGGCACCCACCGGATCAGGCCACGGCGCCACCGGCTCGCAGGTGTTGGTGATGCTGCTGCTGGCCGGCTGGCTGCCCTCGCTGGCCCTGGCCGCCTGGCAGGTGAAGCACCGCCGCTGGCGGTCCCTGATCGGCAGCGATCTGCTCGGAGCCGGAGTCCTGGTGCTGCTGGCCTGCACCGCCTACCTGCCGCTGTTCTTTTTCAACGTGGCTTGGTTTCTGCCGATGGCACTGCTGCCGCGGGGGGTGTTGAGTGAGCTGCTGGTGCGGTGGCTGCCTAGCCGCAGGACCTGAGCCTGGCGCCAATCTGCCAGCTGCGAACGCCCATTAGCTTCATGCCAAATCAGCGCTACTTCAACCGGGCCTGGGGTGGCAAGGGCGCTGCTATCTGAACGCATCGTTGCCAGACCAAGCATCTGCTCGTCTACTCCATCATGGACGTGGGCATGAGTTTTGCGATAGACGTCGCCGCAAACGGCGGCTCCAGCCAAAAGCGGCACCAATGCCCACAAGGGGTAGAGGACCTGGAACCGATGCAGCCAGCTGTACGGCGCCAATATCGCGTCGGCTGTTAGCGGTGCGTGGATTGCCATACACGTCGGTGCTGATCACGCTGCCATCAATCGGATTGATGAGTTGGTTAAGAGCATCGGCATTGGGGACCACGCCAACGAGAGGACCGGATGGGTTGGGTGAGGCACCGCCAGGAAGATCAAAATAGGCGTCAAAGGGAGGATTGCTGTTCGGGTCGAGCGTGTAGGCAACACCTGCCGTGATCAGGCTGGGCTGCTGAAAAAGAATCTCTAAATTGGCAGCATTCTGATTGGTGACAGGCTGGACGTAAGAGTATTGATCAGCGGTGAGAACACCAGCAATGGGCGCGCCCGTTTGGGGGTCGTACGAATCAGAATAGGGAAACTGAATTCCGGGAAAGGCTTCATTTAAAACAGAAACAGCACTCGACTGAAGGTGAATCACTCCGTTGGAGAAAGCTTGCAACGGAGCACCATTGCACTGATAAAGACTGAGACTGGCGCAAAATTGGGAATTTGGAATTGTTGAGTTAATTGCATCAAATTGAAGCGTTGAGGCAATGACGTTGGCAACGCCGCCGGAAAAAGCTTGGATGCGAGCGTATGTTGTATCTCCAGCTGGCCTTACAACGCTGTTGACGAGATTGAGAACCCCCTCATCAATACCGCCTGCTGAATTAAGTGCATCTGAGATGGAAAGGCTTGGACCGGCTATGGTGGATGAAACAATATTGGCAACTCCACCTGCCCAGCTCACTGCACCTGCGACTTGCGAGGTCCCATACAGATCGAAAACAGTTTTGAAGACATTAAGCGTGGCATTGCTGCCATAAACTGCCGGTACCTCCCAAATGTATTCAGCTCCGAATGTGGAACGCGGGAAAGGACTGAGTTTATTCATTACAACTTCTGTCAAGTTGACAGTGGAGCCGGCCGCAGCAGCGATTGCTGATCGCGCGTTCCAGCCAAAGGGAACTAATTTTTGGAAGGTGGAATTCGTAATTGAAACAAGCGAATTCCTACCAACGTCTAGAACAGCATTCAAGCCATCAAAAACCATGCCATCAATTTTAACGTCGGAGACGTTATCAGCAATCCTCGCGAAAGAATAGGCATACCCAGTAAGCACATCTCCAGCGTTGGGATTATAGTTGCGTGATGGTATATCCTTGCCAACAAAGTTTCCGTTAACTGTTAGGAAGCCCGGATTATTTGTCAG
>CALPMR020000314.1 GCA_943324725.2 Bordetella parapertussis
CTGGTTGTTGCTCAAACAGGGGCCCGACTGGCGCTGGGGACTCGACGGTGACAGCAGCCCCTGGTATCCCTCGATGCGCCTGTTCCGTCAGCGCCGTGCGGGCGACTGGCCCGAGCTGATCAAGCGACTGGCTGGGGAGCTGGCCCGGCAGCTGCCCCACCTGCAGGAGCTCAACGCCAGCCGGCCGCAGCCACGATGACCACCGCCCTCAGCATTGCCCGCCGCGCCCTCGACAACGGCGATCTGGACCTGGCTGAAACCAGCCTGCGCCACTGGCTGCGCCAGAGTCCCGCCGATGCCGACGCCCTGGAGCGACTGGGACTGGTCCAGGCCCGTCGGGGCGATCTTGAGGCAGCCCTGCCGCTGTTGCACGCCGCCCTGGAGGTCAATCCCGACCATCGCCAGGCCCTGATCAACCTCGGCGCCATGCTCGCCAACCTCGGCCGAGCCGCCGAGGCGCGCCCCTGGCTGGAGCGTGCCGTGACCCTCCATCCAGGTCAGGGCGATGGCTGGGGCAATCTCGCCATCGTGCTGCACCAGCTCCAGCAGCATCCAGCGGCGCTGGCGGCCCTGCAGCGGGCCCTGGCCCTCCAGAGCGGCGACCGCCGCCTCCAGCGCCTGCAGGCTCTGCTGCTGGTTGAGCTGGAGCGGCCCAGCGAAGCGATCGCCCTGCTGGCTCAGGCTGCCAGCGGGGATCCAGACCTCTGGCAGGAGCTGGTGGATCTGGGCATCCGGCTCCATGACAGGGGCCGAACGGATCTGGCGATCTCCGCCCTGCAGCAGGGGCTCGTTGGCCGCCCTGACGATGCCCGGGTCTGGTTGAACCACGGTGCCCTGCTGTCCCTGCAGGGCCAGCTGCAGGAAGCCATCAGCAGCTTTTCGCGGGCGGTGGCCCTGGATCCGCAGCGGCCGGATGCCCACCTCTTCCTCGGCATCGCTCGCCTGCTGACCAGTCATCAGAAGCTCGGCTGGGATGACTTCGAATGGCGTGAGCGCGTCGATGCCTCGATGGCACCGCTGGTGACGCCTCCGGGCCGGCGCTGGTGCCTGGAGGAGCAGGGAGAACCGGTCGAACATCTGCTGCTCATCGGGGAACAGGGCCTGGGCGATGTGTTGCAGTTCGTGCGCTATGCCCCCAGCTTTCGGCCCCATGCCCGCAAGATCTCGCTCTGCGTCCAGGAGCCGTTGGCGGGGCTGATCGCCGGCTCCGGCCTCGCCGACGCGGTGGTCACAGCGCAGCAGGCCGCCGATCACCAGGGCGCCTGGCTGCCCCTGCTCTCCAGCTGTCACGCCTTGGCCCAGCCCCCCACCGCCCTTGAAACTCCCACTCCCTACCTGAGCGTTGGCAGCGAGCGTCTGGAGCAGTGGCGCCGGCGGCTGGCATCAGGGACGCCAGCGCCAAGGGCGCAAGCACCAGAGGCGCAGGCACCAGAGGCGCAGGCACCAAAGGCGCAGGAGCTCCTGGTGGGGTTGCACTGGCAGGGCAATCCCACAGCTGAGCTGCGCGACAGCGCCCGGGGGCGCTCCTTGCCGCTCGCCCTGCTGGCACCTCTGGCTGGAATTCCGGGCCTGCGGCTGCTGTCGCTGCAGAAAGGGTATGGGGCTGAGCAGCTGGCCAGCTGTTCCTTTCGCTCCGCCTTCCACCCGGGCCAAGCTGGCGTGGATGAGGCCTGGGATTTTCGCGACACAGCCGCCATTGCCAGTTGCTGTGATCTGATCGTCAGCGCTGACAGTGGTCTGGTCCATCTGGCCGGTGCTCTGGAGCTGCCGGTCTGGCTGTTGCTGCAGCGGGTACCCGATTGGCGCTGGGGACTCGACGGTGACAGCAGCCCCTGGTATCCCTCGATGCGCCTGTTCCGTCAGCGCCGTGCGGGCGACTGGCCCGAGCTGATCGAGCGCCTGGTCGATCGCCTCCGGGGCGAAGCACCACGGCTGCTTGCTGCCAGAAACCGCCGAACTCTGGAGCCATAGGTCTTGATGGTGGCGGAGCCAGGTCGATTCAGAAGGAGGGCAGAGCCAGGAACAGCTCACACAGCTGCTGGCTGGGCATCGCCTGGCCCAGCCATGGCGCCACCAACGCCGCCACGGGCCGCAGGCGACAGGGCCAGATCGCCCGCTCCGCCAGCCGGCCGGCCTGAAAACTCCCCAGCAACAGGACAGAGGCAAGCAGCAGGGTTCGGCGTTTCACAGCAGCCCCACGTTCGACAACGAACCGGCAACCATCAACAGAACTCCAACTGTTGCGATGGCGATGGTTCAAGGGCTGCGGGTTTCTTGATCACAAGATCAATGGCAACTTGTTTGATCAGATTGCCAAAGATCTCAGCGTACTGATGAGCATCCTGCTCCGCAATCACGATGCCGACCTTGGCAAGGCTTTGCAGACTTCGCGCGAGAACATGGCCAGGGTTTCGGGCTTGATCGAACGCACATGGGAGGGATCGGTGCTGAAATCGGCGTGATTGGGATGGGGCACGGTGACATGAATCACGCAGCCATCACGACCGACTCGGTAGAGCTCCTGGATGATCTCAAGGAAAACAGACGTCTGCTGACCGAGATGTTCCAGCACGTGATGCCGCTCAATCTCCTCGGCTACGTTGTCGTAAAATGGCCAGGGGAAACTCTCGAGGTCAACGACGCGATCAGGCTGGCAGCCCGCATGGATGTCGACATTGACAAAACCGTCGAGATGGCGGCGGCCACAACCCAGATTCAGTCGCAACTTCCATCCAATCGCTACACCATTGCAGCAGGCCCGGCGGGATTGCGCAACTCAGGAGGGCACAAGCACAGAGTCGGCTTGGGCCTGTTGCCAGCGGGCCCGTTGCTGATCGCTCAGCAGCGGAAAGCCGAGGGCCTGGCGTTCGGCCAGCCAGGCTTCGGCCACCTGCTTGGCCAGATGGCGGATGCGGGCAATGGTGGCCGTGCGCTCGGTGACGGAAATCACGCCGCGAGCCTCGAGCAAGTTGAAGGTGTGGCTGCACTTGAGCACAAAATCCAGTGCAGGGGCCGGCAAAGCCTGGGCGATCAGGTCGCCGGCTTCGGCCTCATAGATGGC
>CALPMR020000315.1 GCA_943324725.2 Bordetella parapertussis
CGCATCTGAGGCGGCATTGAAGGAGGAAACCTCCTCAGCAGCGACCGAGAAGATCCGTCGGCCTTGGGGGCTGGTTCCCAAAGGGAAGGGGCTGTTTCCAAGGACGCTCACCGCCCGCAGCAGATCCTTGTGCTGGGATTCCCAGGCAGTCCAGTCCTGCTTGAAGTCGCTGTAGATTTTGATTTCGTCAGAGGTCGTATCAGCGGCTTCGTACTGCCTGAAGCCGGCGTTGATCTGCTTCCAAGCCCCGTCGATGCGCCGTAGCTGTTGCTGTCGCTCAGCCTCGGTGGCACCGGGGGTGAGGATTGCATTTTCTGAGGCCTGGATCTGGGTCTGGCCTTCGTTCACCTTCCAGAGCGCATCGACCGAGGGGAGATTATTGGCCCCCAGTTCCCTGATATGCCCCCCGAGGGTGGTGGTGGTGCGCAGCCCCAGCAGGGCCACCACCATCGCCAGACCGCCCATGCCGAGAAAAGCCAGCTTCAGCTGGGACTCCATCGACTGCTTCTTGACCCCGATCGTTTCGCTCGACACTGGTTCCCATGAATTTCAGGGGACTCTAAGGCCAGCCCTCCACCTGATGCTGGCTGGACGGCGACTAAAAGCCCATTTGGGCTTTTCCAGTTCATAGGTCCCTACCCCGCGCTCAAGCCGCCTTGCGAGCTCGCTGAAAGGAGCCTTAGGCTGGCTCGATCCAGCCGATCCAGCCAACCCCCCTGTGGCCGTTTCCAAGTCCATCGCACCCCACGCCAAATCCGCCATCGCCAATCCGGCGGTGCTGCTGTTGCTGTTCTCCGCTGGCGGACCGCTCTACGCGATGGAAAGCAAGGACGTGGTGGAGGTCATCCCGCGGGTATCGCTGCGTCCTGCGGTGAACCTACCCAGCTATGTTCCAGGACTGTTTAACTATCGCGGCGTCGTGGTGCCGGTGATCGATCTCTGCTTTCTGATCCAGGGTTGTCCCAGCGGCCAGAACCTGAGCAGCCGCATCATCATGGTCACCTCCGGTGACAACAATGACAAAGATCAGTACATCGGGCTCCTCTCCGAAGGAGTCACCGATACCATCAGCCGCCCCCTGAATGCCTTCCACGAGACCGGCCTGAGTTCAGGCAGTAAGCCCTACCTGGGTGGCATGACCCTCGATGAACGGGGCATGGTGCAGATCCTGCATCTCAAGGTGTTGTTGGAGCAGGTCAATCCCATCCGCGACCTGATCGGCCTTGACCACTAAGACCACCATCGATTGCAGCGGCGTTGCCGACTGGCTGGCCAGCTACAGCGGCATCAGCACCACCATCATCGGCAATCACAGTCTACAGCGGGCCATCGGCCAGCGGCTCAAGAGCACCGGCCTCGAGGAGCCGGAGTCCTATCTGCAACTGTTGCTCAAATCCCCCCAGGAGCAGCAGTGCCTGGTGGAACTGGTGGTGGTGCCGGAAACCTGGTTCTTCCGCGATCGCCAGCCGTTCGTGCATCTGCGCCAGCACGTGAACACCCTGATGGCCGGCGGCCTGCCCCCCCAGCCCCTGCGCCTGCTCAGCGCCCCCTGCGCCAGCGGTGAAGAGCCCTATTCCATCGCCATGACCCTGCTGGGCATGGGTCTGCCGGCGGAGTATTTCCGCATCGACGCCATTGATATCTGCCGCCAGTCGATCCGCAAGGCCCGCCAGGCCGTGTATGGCAAACATTCGTTCCGAGGGGTGAGCGAAGCGGAAAAAACCCAGAACTTTCAGGTCACACCCCAGGGCCTGGCCCTGAATCCAGCGATCCGCCAGACGGTGCATTTCGAGTGCGCCAATCTGATGCGTTGCCTGGCCGAAACCGGCAGCAACTACGACGTGATCTTCTGCCGCAATCTGCTGATCTATCTGGAGGAATCGGCCAGCCAGCACCTGCTGGAATCGTTTGCCACCCTGATGCGACCGGGGGCGCTGCTGATCGTGGGTTCGGCGGAAACCGGGAAGGTACCCTCCATCCTGTTCCAACCCATCCGCGAGTCCTTCGTGTTCGGCTTCCTGCGCCGCGAGGAGCCCTCCAGCCTGCCGCCACCGGCAGCCAGCTCGACAGACGCCTTGACGGACAGCTCGCCAGCCATCGCGAGGGCCGCGGCCGCAGCCAGCCCGCGCAGCCGCGAGCATCCGGCCAGGCAACCGGCTTTGGAAACGGGCGCTGCGCGCAGGCGCGCCCTGCGCGCGGCCACAGCAGCGGCCCCACCGGCAGGCCAGCCACGGAGCCGGGCGGCGACCCCAGCCCGATCGGCGGCGCCTGCCAAGCCAGCGGCCCCAGGCCAACCCGCGTCTCAGGTTGTCGATCCCGACACCGCACCAGCCAACGCCGTCGCCAGAACGGCCGGCACGGCCCGATTCAGCGGCGAGCCAGCGGCCGGCCAGGGATTGGACGAATGCCGGCAGGAGTTAGAGCGCAATCCCTACTGCGATGCCACCTATCTGCGCCTGGCGCAGCTGCTGGAGCTCGGCAACCAGACCGATGCGGCGATCGATTGCCTGCAGCGCTGCCTCTATCTGCAGCCCAACTCCCTCCAGGCGCTCGAGGCGGTGATTGCGCTCACCAAGCAGGCGGGCCAGATTGAACGCAGCCGTCAATTTCAGGGACGCTTGGCTCGCTTGCTGCCATGAACGCCCAGGGCCGTCACCGCAGCGCCCCGGCCTGGGCGCGTCGCCGCTGGCTCCAGCTGGCCCTGGCCGCCCTGACAGCCCTGTTGCTCCAGACGCTGCCGCTGTTCGCCGCTCCTGCCGCCCGGGTCAACAAGCAGGCGGCACCGATGCGCCTGCTGAGCGAACCCCAGACCTGCGTGATGGGCGTGTACCTGCAGGACATGCGCGATTACAAGTTCGCCGAACGCAGCCTGTTCGCCTCGATCCGGCTGTGGAGCATCTGCCCGACAGCCAAGGATTCACCACTCGAAGATATCACCGTTCAGAACGCCAACGACATCTCCATCAGCGAGATCAAAACACAACTCGTCAGCAATAAATCGGGTTATTTCCCGAACAACCC
>CALPMR020000316.1 GCA_943324725.2 Bordetella parapertussis
TCAATCTTGGCCACCACCGGTGTGGTGTGGCCATGGGAGCGGATCAGCTCGCGGATCTCCTGCATGTCGGAGGGGTTGCGCACGAAGCTGAGCGCCACCCAGTCCACACCCTGGGCCAGGCCGAATTCCAGATCGATGCGGTCCTTGTCGGTCAGGGCACGGATCGAGAGCTGCACATCGGGGAAGTTGACTCCCTTGTTGTTGGAGAGAACGCCGCCGACGGTGACTTCACAGTGCAGGGTCTGCTGGGGCTTGTCCACCTGCGTGACCACCATCTCGACCCGGCCGTCGTCGAGCAGAATGCGGCTGCCGGCGGTGACCTCATCGGCCAGGCGGGTATAGGTGACCGTGGCGATCTGCTGGTTGCAGCTCACGTCACGGGAGGTGAGGGTGAAGCTGTCGCCGTTGGCCAGGGTGATCGGGCCGCCGGCAAAGCGGCCCAGCCTGATCTTGGGGCCCTGCAGATCCTGGAGGATGCCGATGTTCACCCCCAGTTCGCTGGCGACCTGGCGAATGGTGACGATGCGGGCGGCGTGCTCGCTGTGGTCGCCGTGGGAAAAGTTGAGCCGAAATGTGGTCGCCCCGGCATTGATCAGGCGACGCAGCACTTCTGGTGATTCGGTGGCTGGGCCGATGGTGGCCACGATCTTGGTGCGACGCATGGGATCGTGTCGGCCCTCAGGCATGGAGACGCAAGCGGGAAACTACCATCCGACGGCGACGTGATCCCGCTTGTCATGGACCTCCGCACCTATCAGGAGCGATCCCGTCTGACGGCGCTCTATCCCGATGTCGGTAACAATCCGATTTATCCCACTCTCGGGCTCTGTGGCGAGTCGGGGGAGGTGGCCGACAAGATCAAGAAGGTGCTGCGCGATCGCGGCGGCGTCTTCGATGCCGGCATTCGGGAGGATCTGCGGCTGGAGCTGGGGGATGTGCTCTGGTACGTGGCCCAGCTGGCCAGCGAACTGGAGCTCGATCTCGAGGACATCGCCGCCGCCAATCTGGCCAAGCTGGCCAGCCGGGCGGCCCGTAACGTGATCGGAGGCAGTGGAGATCGCCGTTGATGCCGAATTGCGATCAGTCTTCAAAGGTTGTCATTTCCCCTGGGCTTTGGTCCAGGCCCCTGGGCATGGCTCCGATCAGCTGCTGGCTCCGGCTGGCGGCGGCTCCACTCACGCATGCTGAACCGACTGCTGCGGAACTGACTGCAGCAGCTCGGACTGCAGCAGCTCGATCGGCAGCAGCACGGACTGCTGTGCCACGGATCACTGCGCAACGGATCACTGCTCAACAGATCACTGCCCAACAGATCGCTGCGCAGCCGCTCATCGCTGTCGATCGGGCCGCTCGACTGAGCACCGGGTTCAACGCTGCTGGTTCCCGGATCCTGGCCTCACTGCTGGCGCTCCAGCGGCTTGTGCTTCGGCCCCTGCCCGCTCGCTTCCTCTCAGCCCGGCTTCTGCCTGGACGGCTGGGTGGTGTGCTGCTGGCGCTGGCCCTGGGCGGGCTGCTGTTGCTGGATCCAACCCCTGCCCTGGCCGCCGATCTCCAGGTCAGCGACGTGCGGCTGGAGCGCTGCCCGGCCGACGACATCGGCAGCCAGCCTGATCTCAGCCGTCCCGCCGGGGCCAGTTGCTACGCCCTGCGGGGTGTGGTCGTCAATCCCACGTCCCGGCCGGTGATCGACACCGATGTCTTCGCCCGGATTCTCGATGCCAGCGGCGAACCGGTGCTGCCCAATCGCACCCGGGTCGGCTCGATCGGCGATATCCCGCCCGGCCGCTCCGATTTCGCCCTCAGGCTGGCGGTGCCGGCGGGTACGCCGGAGCCGTTGACGGTGCGCAACGCCAAGGCTCGTGGCTTCTCGGCGCCGGTGCGCACCCGCGTGGCCGAAGGGGAAGAGCGGCTGCCGCTCGAGCAGGCGCTGGCCCTTCAGTAGATCGAGCTGGCCAGGGTCATGGTGGCGCCGTTGAGCAGACTCTGGGCCAGTTGCAGGGCCAGGAAGGCCAGCAGGGCGGAGAGGTCGAGGCCACCGATCGGTGGGATCAGGCCGCGGAAGGCGTTGAGATAGGGGTCGGTGATGGCACTGACGCCGGCGAGCAGGGGATTGCTCCAGTCCAGGTTGGGGAACCAACTGAGCAGCACCCGCACCAGGAGCACCAGCAGGTAGATGCTCAGCGTCTGGGCAAGCACCTGGAGCAGAAAGATCAGAACGGTCATGAGAGGGCTGCAGGTGGAGGGCTTCCTGCGGAGGGGAAGCCAGTGGGCACAGATCGGACTCTATTCAGTCCCGGCGGCACCGTTCAGGCTGCCCGACTGCGCCGCTGGCTGAACTCGTCAGCGCTGACGGCAAAGGTGCGGTGGAATTTCTCGCTCAGGCTCAGCCAGTAGGAGCGCCCCTCGCTCTGGCGGCGGCGTTCGATGAACTCCTGGGCCAGCAGCTCTTTGATGTGGTCGTAGGCGCCGGAGCCGCGCAGCTCCACCAGCTCCGATTGCAGGATGCGCTTCTTGAGGGCAATGGTGGCCAGGGTGCGCAGAGCGGCGGTGGAGAGATCGACCGGCAGCAGGCTCTGGACCAGATCCCCGAGGCTCTCGCGCAACTGCAGGCTGTAGCGCTGACCTTCCTGGCGGATTTCCAGGGCCGTGTCGCGATGGGCGTAGTCGGTCATCAGGGTGATCAGGGCCATTTCCGCCTGGTCGCGGTCGATAGCGGCGATCTCGGCCAGCTCGGCCAGCGTCAGCGGGCGTCCCTTGAGATAGAGGATCGCTTCCAGCCGCGACGGCAGCGACAGACTGCTGAGCGCCTCGCTGGCAGCCCGGGCGGCTGGCGGCCTGGAGGGGAGGCTCGCAGGCAGGGGTGATTCGGTTGCCGAGGCGGAAGCCTGGAGATCAGGCTCGCTGGGGTCAGGATCGGGGGTGCTGGGCATGGGCCGGCTCCTGCACGCACTGTTGGCACGGTATCGCGGCCCTCAGGGGGTCACCAGGGAGGCCATCGCCGGCAGGGGCTGA